>NZ_JAYXIH010000035.1:0-47802 GCF_036016755.1 Aurantimonas sp. A3-2-R12
GCCGGTCGCCGCCAACGAAACCGATACCTGGGAAGAGTTCTGACAAGGCCGCGAACGCGGCTGAAACAGCACAACATTCCCATGCCAATCAGGGCGGTCCGGTCAAACCAGGCCGCCCTTTTTTCGTGCCGAGGGGAAGGGATTTTCGGGCCGACACACGACCCAGGCTACGTTCCCAATATGAACCGCGCTATTTTTGCGCGACTTTTCGCTGATCCGGCCGTGCTCCCACAGGGATCATGACGTGGGCGTATGGGGTTCCGGACCACATCACGTAGGGGCCGTCGGTCTCCATGGTGACCGGCAATCCCTCGAGATCGGCCGGATCCGGCGATATCACCATGATATGCGGCCCCTCGACGACCCACTCGTTCTGCGAGGTGGGAGTGGCCGCAGCCGGGTCGATGTTGCTCGCACCGCCTTCCGGGCTGTCGCCTGCCATCATATAGGCAACACCGACCGATTTGGCGGTGAACGGCTTCTGGTTCATCCAGGCGTCCATCCAAGTCAGCCATTCGGCGTCCATGCACATGGGCCCGGCGATGCCGGTGGGGGCCGGAAAGCACGTGTAACCGCCACTGCCCTTGCGCAGGACCTTCCCCGCCAGATCCGAAACGGTGGCGGTCTCCGAAATGCCCGGAGGCGCAGCGCGCAGCGCATCCACGATCATTTCTTCGTCGCTTTGAGCAGCCGCGCCGACCGGCACGAATGCGACCGCCAAGAGCACTGCGGCACCGACTCCCCACGCGGTGGCTCGGAACCGGGTGGCTTCATTGGAACGGAATGACGAGATCGAAAACATGGCGGGGTCCTCCTGGGCATTGATCGAGTCGAGCACCGCGGACGGCGCGGTCGACCCTTTCGGCGATCGGCGCCGGGCCGGTTGGCGGGCTGTGCGAAAAATCTCGCCGCGGGCCGCGACCGAACGCGGCGACGCGGGAAGTCCTTGATGCGAGGGTCGCGGGCAATCAGGCTTGCAGGGCCTTGACGTCCTCGGTGGTCAGCGCCTTGCCGCCGATGCCCCATTCGCCGCTGGCGAGTTCCTGGACCCGCACCCAGGTGACGCCGCGCATGGCCTCGCCTTCGATCTTGACCATGGTGTCGGTGACCTTCTCGATCATTTCCTTCTTCTGCGCCGCCGAGAAGACGCCTTCGATCAGCTGAATGTCGACGAGTGGCATGATCTTGCTCCCTTGGTTTGAATCTGCCGGTCGCCCAGCATGTCCGGGCCGGCAATAATGGCGTAGCCCATTCCCTTGCGTGATGCTGGGAGGCCAGAGGGAGAGATCGGGGAGAATTCGTGGAGATATGCTAGGCTCGCCAGCGGAGCATGCGCTCTACGGCGGTTGGACGATGCTTTATGTTTTCGAACCCTTCGAACTGGACGCCAGCCAGGTCGAGTTGCGACACAACGGCACGGTCGTGCCGGTCGAGCCACAAGTCTTCGCCCTGCTTGTGCTGCTCGTCGAAAATCGCGAGCGCATGATTTCCAAGGACGAGATCGTCGAAAAGATATGGGACGGACGCATCGTGTCCGACTCTGCCATCACCAGCCGCATTAAATCCGCCCGCCGCGCGCTTGGCGACGATGGCAGGACGCAGTGCTTTATCCGCACCGTGCATGGTCAGGGTCTACGTTTCATCGCGGAGGTCAAGACCGTCGCGTCGCAAGGCTCGCGGCTACCCGCCTCACCTTGCCGGAACGAATGGCCGATCAAGATCGCGGACGACGCCCGCCCGTCGATCGCCGTCCTGCCCTTCCGGTTGCTCGGGGTCGCCGGATCGCATGGCGCCATCGCCGATGCCCTGCCCCACGACCTGATTGCCGCCCTGTCGCGGCTGCGCTGGCTGTTCGTCATTGCGCGCGGGTCCTCGTTCCGCTTCCGCTCACCCGATCCCGACGTCGGCGAAATCGGCGAGATTCTCAATGTCCGTTACTGCCTGTCGGGTATCGTCGAGATATTCGGGAACGCCACCACCGTCGTGGTCGAGCTCGCCGATACACGCACTGGCGGCGTCGTCTGGGGCGACCGCTTCGCCGCCAGGCTCGACGACATTCACGAGATCCGCTCCCAGATCGTCGCGAACATCATCGCCGCCCTCGAAATTCAGATTCCGCTCAACGAGGCCAATCTCGCCCGATTGGGGGCACCGGAAAATCTGGACGCGTGGTCCACTTATCACCTCGGGCTTCAGCATCTTTATCGGTTCAACAAGAAGGACAACGCGGTCGCCGCGGGCCTGTTCGAAAGTGCGATCGCCAAGGAGCCCCGCTTCGCGCGCGCCCATGCCGGCCTGTCCTCGACCGCGTTCCAGAACGCCTTCCTGCGCTACACGGACGACCCGCCGAGGGCCGTCGCGACGGCGCGCAAATTCGCCGAGCGCAGCGTCGAACTCGACCCGATCGACCCCTTCGCCAATTTCACCATGGGGCGGGCCTTTTGGCTCACCGGCGATATCGATGGCAGCCTGTCCTGGTTGGACCGGTCCACCGGGCTCAGTCCGAATTACGCGCAAGGCTTCTATGCCCGCGCCTGGGCGGACACGATTTGCGAACGCGACATGAAAGGCACGGAGAATGCCCGGATCGCTTTGTCACTCAGCCCGCTCGATCCGTTTCGCTATGCCATGCTGGGGACGCGGGCCTTCGCCTGCCTGATCCGTGGCGATACCGCCGAGGCCGTGGACTGGGCAGACCGGGCGGCGCGGTCGCCGGGCGCCCACGTACTGATCGCCATGATCGCCATCGTTGCCCATGCCTTGAACGGCGACGAGCGCCGCGCGGCGCTGTGGGCCGCGGATGCGCGCGCCCGCCGCGACGACATCTCGCAGACCCATTTCTTCAGTTCGTTTCCGTTCGCGGATGGCCCGCTCCGGCGCCGGATCTCGAAAACCCTCGCGGATCAAGGCTTCTCATAAGACAAAGGGGGCGTTTCGATCGGTGCGTGTCCCGGACGGCGCATAGCCCTTACGGACCGACTTGGAAAAGCGCATTTCCGGCGCGGCCAGTCGTTCCGCCGGCCCGAGCCAAGCATAAGCCAACAGACACGGGTCGAGACCGCCAACGGTCATTCTGTGTTCGTGGCCGGATCGATTCCGGATCGATGATCCGGGCGCATAGACGGCCACGTCGTTCTCCGACCGGGCACTCGAGACGGACACATAGCTCTCTTCAATTTCATGATGGCTGTGCTGGGGGTAGGTCGTGTTCGGCGCGAACAGGACGAGGCCGATGATGAGGGAATCAGTGCGGGCCGGGCCCTGCGGCCCCAGCAACTCGCATCGGCACCGCGCCGAGATCGTCGGCCCGCACCGACGCCAGCGCCCCGGCAAAGCACCCGAACGGGCTGCTGATGTAGTCGCAGATGAAGGCGTCGGTCATGGCAGACCTCCATTGGGCCGAACAGTTGTGCCGCGCGCGTCGCCGAAAGCAAATACTGCCTTCGGATGGTTTGCCGACAAGCGAGGGGCCAGAGCGTGTTGGAAATCTCAGCTGGCGGCGACACGCCGCCGGCCGGCCTCCGGGGCTTCGGCCGGGGCATCCGGATCACGGCCCGCGACCGTCGCTGCCGCCTTGACGAGACGCCGTATCCTCCGGCCGGCCGCCTCCGCTTCTTCCGCCAGAAGGCGGCGCGCGGCATCGAGCCCCGATTGCCGCAATTCGCTCTGGCGCCGGTCCATCAGCGCCAGCACCACCGAAAGTTCGGAGGACGACCCGAAGTCTGTGGGCGTCTCGGCCGCCTCCGCCCGGAAGACGGCGTAATCATGGTCGAGGCCGAGATCGTCGGCGATCGTCTTGGCGGCTTCCTGCAACGGCGCGAATGCCTCGGGCCAGACCGGAGCGAGCAGCCGCAGATGCATCCAGTGATATTTCACCCGCTTACGCAATTCGTGCAGGGATTCGGCGTCCCGACGCTTTTCGGCCTGTTTGAGGGCCTGTCGCGCACGCGCATAGGTCCGCCCGAACCCCTTGGCGGCCAGCGCCGCACCGTTCCCGTCGGGCCGCCGGACGACAAAGCCGTCAAGGCGCCGCCGCGCCTCGCCGAGACTGCTCAACGCCATCTCGACCGCGGCCCCCATTTCAGCCTCGCTAGCCGCCGCGGCGTCGCGCCGCTCGATCAGCCGGGCGTGGATCGTCGCGAAGGCCTTGGTCTCGACCTCCCCGGCAAAGCGCTCCTCCAGGGCGTCCAGTGCCTCGATCTGTGCCGCCGTATCGCGCACCGCCGACAGCTCCCGCGCGGTATCGCGGAACCGGGGATTTTCCTCGGCGTAGAAATCCGCATCCGCGTCGCGCACGAGGCGCAACAGGCCGCGCAGCTTCTTCAGCCGCTTGCGGGCGCTGTGGACGGCCGCGTGCCGGTCGCCGCCCGCCTCGCCCAACTCGCGCTCGGCCTTGCGGAGCTGTTCGCCGGCGATCCGGCGAAACTCCGCGTCGAGCGCCTGTCCCGGATCGATCCTGAACGCCATCCACTGTTCCCCTTCGCACCGTCGCCCACGCTCAAGCGTCGTCCGGCCGGCCGTCGATGGCAAGTCGGGCATTGGTGAAGCGCGCGTCGCCCGTCACCTCGCGGCCGAGATATGCCGGCAGCGTGGGCGCGTCGCTGGTGTCCTGAAGCTCGATCTCGGCCATCACCAGCCCGGCCAGCGCGCCGTCAAAGACGTCGATCTCGACCCGGAATGCGCCGAGCGGCACGATGTGGCGGGTCTTTTCGACCACGATCCCCACCCGGCTCGCCCGCAGCGCCTCGGCGTCGACGAGCGGAAAGTCATATTCGAACTCGCCGCGATCCATGCCGCTGCCGGTCTTGATCGTCAGCCGCGCGCTCGCCCCATCCCGGATTCGCACCCGCACCGAGGCATCCTCGCGCACGAACAGATAGAACTGCTCGAGACGATGCGTCTCGCTGACCTGGCCGCGCCAGTCCTCGCCGGTCACCCGGAATTTGCGTTCGATCTCGCGTCCCATACCAACAAAGACGCGCCCGCCGCCCGCCGGGTTCCGCCGCCGCCCGGCCCCATTGTCGCCGCGGCGCGAAACGGTGCTTCCAAGAACCGTTACAAGTCTCTATATCGCCGCCCATGAGCACCATGCCCGCGAACACGCCCCTCGACCACATCCGCAACTTCTCGATCGTCGCCCATATCGACCACGGGAAGTCGACGCTTGCCGACCGCCTGATCCAGTCGACCGGCGGGCTGGAGCTGCGCGACATGAAGGAGCAGGTGCTCGATTCGATGGACATCGAGCGCGAGCGCGGCATCACCATCAAGGCCCAGACCGTGCGCCTGCACTATACGGCGAAGAACGGCGAGACCTACGTCCTCAACCTCATCGACACGCCCGGACATGTCGATTTCGCCTATGAGGTCTCGCGCTCGCTGTCGGCCTGCGAGGGCGCGCTGCTCGTCGTCGACGCGGCGCAGGGGGTCGAGGCGCAGACGCTCGCCAACGTCTATCTGGCCCTCGACAACGATCTCGAGATCGTGCCGGTCCTCAACAAGATCGACCTGCCCGCCGCCGAGCCCGACAAGGTCAAGGAGCAGATCGAGGAGGTGATCGGCCTCGACGCCTCGGAAGCCGTGATGATTTCCGCGAAATCCGGCCTCGGCATCGAGGATGTGCTGGAGGCGATCGTCCACCGCCTGCCCCCGCCGAAGGAGGGCGACCGCGCCGCGCCGCTGAAGGCGATGCTGGTCGACAGCTGGTACGATTCCTATCTCGGCGTCGTCGTGCTCGTGCGCGTCATCGACGGCGAGTTGAAGAAGGGCCAGGTGATCCGCATGATGGGCACCGACGCCAAATACCCGGTCGACCGGGTCGGCGTCTTTACCCCCAAGATGGTTCAGGTCGACGCACTCGGCCCCGGCGAGCTCGGCTTCATCACCGCCTCGATCAAGGAAGTCGCCGACACCCGCGTCGGCGATACCATCACCGAGGACAAGCGCCGCACCACGACGATGCTGCCCGGCTTCAAGCCGGCCCAGCCGGTGGTCTTCTGCGGCCTGTTCCCGGTCGATGCCGCCGATTTCGATGATCTCAGAGCCGCCATGGGCAGGCTGCGGCTCAACGACGCCAGTTTCTCCTTCGAGATGGAATCCTCGGCCGCGCTTGGTTTCGGCTTTCGCTGCGGCTTCCTCGGCCTGCTCCATCTGGAAATCGTCCAGGAGCGGCTGTCCCGCGAGTTCGACCTCGACCTCATCGCGACGGCCCCGAGCGTCGTCTACGACATCAAGCTGACCGACGGCACGACCATCCAGCTGCACAATCCGGCCGATATGCCGGACATCATGAAGATCGAGCGGATCGACGAGCCCTGGATCAAGGCGACGATCCTCACCCCGGACGAGTATCTCGGCAACATATTGACGCTCTGCCAGGAGCGGCGCGGCGTCCAGATCGATCTCTCCTATGTCGGCAAGCGCGCGCTGGTGGTCTACGAGCTGCCGCTGAACGAGGTGGTGTTCGACTTCTACGATCGGCTGAAATCGATCTCCAAGGGATACGCCAGTTTCGACTACCAGATGACCGACTACCGCGAGGGCGACCTCGTCAAGATGGGTATATTGGTCAATGCCGAGCCGGTCGACGCCCTGTCGATGCTGGTCCACCGCAATCAGGCCGAGCGCCGTGGCCGGGCCATGTGCGAGAAGCTGAAGGAACTGATCCCCAACCACCTCTTCAAGATCCCGATCCAGGCGGCGATCGGCGGCAAGGTGATCGCCCGCGAGACCATCTCGGCGCTCCGGAAGGACGTCACCGCCAAATGCTACGGCGGCGACGCCACCAGAAAGCGCAAGCTGCTTGACAAGCAGAAAGAGGGCAAGAAGCGCATGCGCCAGTTCGGCAAGGTCGACATCCCGCAGGAAGCCTTCATCGCCGCGCTGAAGATGGACAGCTGAGCTTCCGCATCCCCGCGCGCAGCGTGTGGATGCGTGCCACTGCCTGCACCGAGACGAACGGAGCGCGCCCCTCTGGACGAGAGGGAACGGCCTTCATCCAAAGTCGTCATCCCGGCCTTGAGCCGGGACCCATTCCAAATCATCCGAGCCCCCAATCCGTCGCCGGACAGGATGGATAAAAGTCGCGGCATGGGTCCCGGCTCAAGGCCGGGATGACGAGGTTTCAAGGGCAGCGCGCTCCCAAGAAACCGCGCCGCCCAAAAAATCTCTCACCCCCCTCGTAACCTCGCGCATAATCCTCTGCCCGCTGGCCCATCCTGGGCGAGTCGATGGAACGGGCGCGGAAACGCGCGGTGATGCCTTCATCTTGCCCGCCGCTTCGGCTAAGCACCGCGGCTCCACATTCTCCCCGTCCCTTTCCATCTCCGGACGTCCTCGCCCGCCCGGCGCGTTCCGCCTGTTTCCAGAGCCTTTGCATGACGACGTTGTTTCCCGGCCTCGATTTCGGCACCACCAATTCCACCCTGGCGCTCGCCGCCCCCGGCGCGGCGCCGCGGCTGGTGCCGCTGGAGGACACCCATCTGACCATTCCCTCCGCGCTGTTCTTCAGTCTCGAGGACGGCGAGACCTATGTCGGCCGCGCCGCGGTGTTCGAATATCGCGACGGCGCCGAAGGGCGCTTCATGCGGGCGCTGAAGTCGATCCTCGGCACCTCGCTGATGGCCGAGACGACGCCCATCGGCCGCAGGCGCATGAGCTTCGAGGAACTGATCGGCCGGTTCCTCAAGCATCTGCGCGAGCGGCTGGAAGAGGCCGTCGGCGCCGATCCGGCCGTCGCCGGCGCCGCCCTCGATTCGATCGTGCTCGGCCGCCCGGTGCGCTTCGTCGACGAGGACGACGCGGCCGATCGCGCCGCCCAAGGTCAATTGGAGACAGCCGCCCGCGCGCAAGGGTTTCGTCATATCGAGTTCCAGTACGAGCCGGTCGCGGCCGCGCTTCATTACGAACGGACGGTCACGTCCGAGCAACTCGCCCTCGTCGTCGATATCGGCGGCGGCACGTCGGATTTCTCGCTCCTGCGCCTGGCGCCGCGCACCGCCGGTGCGGCCGCGAACCAGGTCGACCGCCGCTCCGACATTCTGGCCACCACCGGCGTCCATGTCGGCGGCACGGATTTCGACCGCCTCCTCAACATCGCGGCGGTGATGCCGCATTTCGGCCTCGGCTCGACCACCGCCGACGGCAAGCGGGCGATGCCGGTCTGGTATTTCAACGACATGGCCACCTGGCACCGGATCAACACGCTCTACACGGCCAAGAACAGCCGCGACATCCGTAGCCTGGAGCGCGAGGCGGCCGAGCCGGACAAGCTCGCCCGCTATGCCCATCTCCTCGCCCACCGTTCGGGCCATCGCCTCGCTGGCGCGGTGGAGGCGGCAAAGATCGCCCTGACCGAGGATACCCAGGCAGCCGTCACGCTACACGAGCCGGGGCTGGCGCTCGACCTGCCGGTGACCCGTGCTACCTTCGATGCGGCGACGGCCGAGCTCAACGGCCGCATTGCCGGCGCGATCGATGCGGCCCTCGCAAGCGCCCAGGTCGCGGCCGGATCGATCCAGACCGTGATTCTCACCGGCGGCGGCGCGCTGGTGCCGGCGGTGCGCGCCGTCGCCACCCGGCGCTTTCCCGGCGCGGCCATCGCCCAGGCGGACGAATTCGGCAGCGTCGGGCTCGGGCTGGCCGTCGATGCCGCCCGGCGGTTCGCCTAAGCGGCGTTCGCTAAACGGCACGCGCGACCTATAACGTTTCGAATGGCGGATTGACGCTGGGCTGAACCAAAGGACCGGATCGTGAGCATCGGACTGATCGCGCTTCTCGACGACATCGCGGGCCTCGCCAAGGTGGCGGCCGCCTCTCTCGACGACGTCGCCGCGCAGGCCGCCAAGGCGGGCACCAAGGCCGCCGGCGTCGTCATCGACGACGCCGCGGTGACGCCGCGCTACGTCACCGGCTTCAAGCCCGAACGCGAGCTGCCAATCATCTGGCGGATCACCCTTGGATCGCTCAAGAACAAGCTCGTCTTCCTGTTGCCGGGCGCGCTGTTGCTCGGCTATTTCGCGCCCTGGGCGATCACCCCGCTGTTGATGCTCGGTGGGCTCTATCTCTCCTACGAGGGCGCCGAGAAGGTCTACGAGGCGCTGTTTCCGCACAAGGCCCATGCACATGAGGCCAAGCTTACCGGCGCCAAGACCGATCCGAAAGCGCTGGAGAATCAGAAGGTCGCAAGCGCCGTCAAGACCGATTTCATCCTCTCGGCCGAGATCATGGCGATCACCCTTGCCGGGCTTCCGCAGGGTGGCCTCGCCATGCAGGCGGCGGTTTTGGCGATCGTCGCGGTCGGCATCACCGCGGTCGTCTATGGCGGCGTCGCGCTGATCGTGAAGGCCGACGACGTCGGCCTCGCCATGGCCAAGAGCGACACTCCGTCCGTCGTTGGCTCGGCGATCCGGGGAATCGGCCGCGGCCTCGTTATCGGCATGCCGGTCTTCCTGAAGGTGCTGGCTGTCGTCGGCACCGCAGCGATGATCTGGGTCGGCGGCGGCATCATCGTCCACGGCCTCGAGGAATACGGCTTCACCACCATCGGCCACACGATCGAGGTCGGCGCCGAGGCAGCCGTCCATGCGATCGGCGAGTTCGGCGGCTTCGTCCATTGGCTGGTGGCGGCGGCCGGCGCGGGAGTCGTCGGCCTCATCGTCGGCGCGGCGCTTATCCCGCTCGTCGGGGCGGTCGTCGCGCCGCTCTGGAATGCCGTCAGCGGCAAGAAGGACGCGCCGGCGCATTGAGAGATCGGCGGGAGCCGCGCGGCCCGGCTTTTTGCCGCAGCTGGCGGAAACCAGAACCCAGGCCACCGCCGTCTTCCAGCTGGAGATCCCGGCAGTCCTCGCGCTGGTCGGCCTGCACGGTGCTGGTCGGCCTGCCCGCATCGTCATCAAGAAATGAGCAGACGTGGCTGTGCTGGCAGTCTTGCGCGAACCCGTCTCAGGCCTCGCGTCGTTTTCCCTGCAAACAGCGACTTTAACAGCGAAAGCCCGGGTCGGAGAGTGGATTTTTCCGCTCTGTAAGTGAGCCAAGTCCCTGCATCCGCTACTAATTTCTGTCTTGGTCAGGCGATACCATCTCGCTTGGAACAGGGAATTACAGCGAAGCAGATGTGTAAGCTGAGTATCATTGCGGCGGTATCGACGGTAATCAGCGCAGCTGATTCGGGTTGGATGGTCTCCCGATCCCACCTGTCAAGTGCCCCGGTTTCGGCGCGCATCCGGGCAGAATTTCGCGATCAGAGCCCCCGGTCTTACAACTGGACCATCCTGCCGCCAGCCCCTTGCAAACTCAGCGAGCGCATTGCACCTTGGCAATCGGACGCTTCCGCTTTCGGGCTGAGGTCGTCCAGGCGAGCCGGAAGCCATGGAGGGCAGAAGTCGGCGGCGCTTTCGATGCCTCGACGCTACGCAGCACGCATGCTGCGTAGCGTCGAGGCGGCTGGAGCGCTGAAGACACTGCCCTCGCTTGGCGATCGCTTCTCCGACGATGGACGCGCCCGTCCTTTATCATCGGAGACAGCCGGTCATGCCAAAACACTCTTCATCGCGCCGCGGTCAGATAACGCCCGCCACGGGAATATTTCCTGAGCTTCAGGAGAAATCACGCATTCGCCGTGAGACCCAGCGCACCTTGACCGCCTTGCGGGATGTCGTGCCACCACCGCGCAATGATCTCCAGCCCTCCTTGCAGATCGAGTATGTTCCGATCGAAAGCGTGAAGCCCGCCTCTCGCCGGGTGCGGCGGGCGGAGGTGGCGCAGGCTGCCCGTTTGGATGCGAGCTTTCGACGGTTTGGACTGTGTGAGGCGATCCTGGTCGACGAGGATCGTCGGATCGTACACGGCCACGGCAGGTGGGAAGCCGCGCGCCGGGCCGGGCTGACCGAGATGCCGGTCATCGAGATCACTCACCTCGATCCGGCCGAGCGTCGTGCCCTCTCAATCGCGCTTAACCGCCTGGGCGAGACGGGGAACTGGGATGAAGACGCCCTGAAGCTCGAGGTTGTTGAACTCATGGACCTCGGCGAGGACGTGCTCGTCACCGGTTTCGACGCGGCGGAGATCGACGCGCTGCTGCTCGACGATGAGGGTGAAGCAAGTGATGAGGAGGCGCTCCCCGAACTGCCCACTCTTGCTGTCTCGCGCTCTGATGATCTCTGGGCACTTGGCGATCACCTGCTCCTGCAAGGCGACGCCCTCGAAGCAAGATCTTACGAGAGGCTGCTGGAGCCGACAGAGCACGTGCGCCTGGTGCTGACCGATGTGCCCTATAACGTGCCGAACAAGGGCCATGTCACCAGCCAGGCACACCATCGCGAGTTCGCCATGGCGCATGGCGAACTGTCGCGGGATGAGTTCGCCGACTTCAACGTCGCCTGGATGAGGCATGTGGTGGCCCGTCTCGGCAATGGTGGGCTCCTGGCCACCTTCATCGATTGGCGAAGTGTAGAGCTCGTACTGGCCTGTGGCCGTGAGCTCGATCTTAACCTCCTGAACGTCGTCGTCTGGGCCAAATCGAACGGCGGCATGGGTAGTCTCTGGCGATCGCAGCATGAGATGCTGCCTGTCTTCAAGAAGGGCAAAGGTTCTCACATCAACAATGTGGCGCTCGGCCACCATGGCCGTTGGCGCTCGAACCTGTGGACATACGCTGGAGGCTCCAGCCTCGGATCGGATGCGCGCGAGGCATCGGCGGACCATCCGACCGTTAAGCCCAAGGCACTTCTCGAAGATGCGCTGCTCGACGTGACGAATCGGGGCGAGACGGTGCTCGATCCTTTTGTCGGATCAGGCAGCACCATCCTGGCGGCTGAGAGCACCGGACGGGTATGTCTGGCGATCGAGATCGACGGACGCTACTGCGATGTCGCGATCAAACGCTGGGAATCCCAGACCGGCGAGGCAGCCGTGCTGGTCGAAAGCGGCGAGACGTTCGAAGAGGTAGCCCGGCGACGCGAGGCCGAGGCTGAGGCCGAGAACCAGAATGAGAACGACATCAAGGGAGGCGCGTGATGGCGAAGAGCCCGAAGCACTCCTCAGGCGGCAGCACCGCCGTTGGGTATCGTAGGCCACCCAAGGCTCACCAGTTTAAGCCCGGCCAATCCGGTAACCCGAACGGGCGACCAAAGGGTAAGCCGACGTTTCAGGAGGTGATCGCGCGCGAGGCACAGCGCCTCGTCAAGATGAAGGTCGGAGACGAGATCGTCCGTATCCCAAAGCAGGAGGCACTCGTCCGCAAGCTCTTTGCGCTCGCGCTCGAGGGCAATCTTTTAGCCGCCCGGCTGCTGCTTCAGCAAAGTGAGCTGGCGGAACGAGCAAGCCAGACTGACGATCCCGATGAGGCCGAGACCGGCCTAGGATGGATGCCGGATGATGAAGAGCTAAAGCGCATGCTGTCACGCTTTGATCACTTGCGAAACTAGTGTGATCGAGCGCCAGCATGCCTGATAAGCAATACCCCGACCATCATATAGCCACCGCTGGCGTCGGCGATATGCCGCGGCCGACGCCAGATCAACTGTGTCTCCTGGCACGCGCGGACTTCTGGTGCTTTGTGGAACTGACGTTCGGGATCCTGCATCCGGGTCAAAAGCTGGTCTATGCCGAGTATCTCGGCCTGATGACCCTGCTGATGATGAGGGTTCAGCAGGGCAGGTATCGCCGCGTGGTCATCAATCTGCCGCCACGGCACATGAAGTCGTTGATCGTTTCGGTCCTCTACGTCGCATGGCGGCTCGGTCGCGATCCCGGCGCAAAGTTCATCACGGTCTCCTATGGCGACGATCTCGCGCACGATCATTCTGGCCTCACCCGCACCGTGATGATGTCGAAGCGCTATCGCCGGATCTTTCCGGGTACAGTTCTCGACAAGAAGGCGGTCGACTATATTCGCACGACGAAGGGCGGCTATCGCTACGCTACTTCGGTCGGCAGCGACATCACCGGATTCGGCGCCGACGAAATCATTATCGACGATCCCATGCAGCCGGACGCGGCGGCTTCGGAGCGCGCGAAGGAGCGGGTCCGCTCCTGGGTGCAAGGCTCCGTGATAACGCGCTTCAACGATCCCAGGCGGGGCGCACTTATCCTGGTCATGCACCGCCTCGCGCCCGACGATCTCTCGGCGACGATGGAGCCAGAAGCCGACTTTGTGCTGAAGCTGCCGATGATCGCGGTGAAGGAGGAGAGCTTCCGGCACAATGGCAAACTCATCATGTGCCGGACCCCCGGCGAGGTGCTGAACCCGGTCCGCTTGCCCCGGGCCGATGCGGGGCGGCTGAAGACAAGCCTACCGCCTCACGTGTGGAACGCACAGTATCAGCAACATCCGACACCCGGAGGGTCGGGCATGCTCTCCATCGAGCGCTTCGCCCGCTACAATCCGACCGAGACTCCCGCGTTCGAGCTGACGATCCATTCCTGGGATATCGGCGCGACGATCAGCGGCAATGCGAGCGTCTGCACGAAGTGGGGGCTCGTGCGGGATGAGGACCGGGGCGAGGTTGTTTATCTGATCGATGTCGTCACAATCCGGGCCGAGCTCCCGGAGGTGCGGGCCGCGATTAAGGTGCAGGACAAACTCGATAAGCCGGCCTTGATCATTCTCGACGAGCGCGGTGCGGGCCTTGGTTTATATCAGGAGCTGTTGCGCGAGGGTTATCGCCATATCACCGCCTCGACGGCCACTGACGAGCCGATGGAGCGGGAGGGCTCATCCGGCACGCGGCCAAGCGCATCGAAGATCGAGCGCTTCGGGCGGGCCATCCTCATGATCGACGACCGCAAGGTCCTCATCCCTACGGATGCGCCTTGGCTCGACCGCTTTCTTTATGAAGTGAGCGCGTTCCCGAACATTGCGGACAAAGACCAGGTCGACAGCATGAGCCAGTTGGTCGGAAATCTTGGAGAAGCGGCGCGGCTGGCGCGTCAGAATGCGGACCGTCGGCTTCTCTCTTAGACGCGGCGATGCCGGGCGATCTCCTCACCGGCGCACAGGATCACCACCTCGTCGACGAAGCCCTTCACCAGGATGTTCCGGAATCTGATTTGCGCCCGAGCTTCAACACCATGATTGGGTATCGACCCTAACCACTGGCCGGGTTTTGCTCCGGCGCGGCCGTGCCAATCACCGCCGCTTCGTGACCTAATTTGTCACCGCCGTTCTCAGGAATGATCAGCGTGGATTTAATAGGCCAGATACGGCGTGCGTTTCACGACCAAGGCCGGGGGATCAAGACGATCGCCCGGAATTCGCACGGGAGTTTTCGGTGTCGCGGAGGCGTTGACACGTTAACTGGATCCGAAGCGAAAGCGGAGTAGGATAGGGGGATGTCGAGCATCAGCTATAGCCGCCATCGTTTCCCGCCCGAGATCATCCAGCACGCCGTCTGGCTGTATTTCCGCTTCCCGCTGAGCTGGACACCCGCAATAACCTCTCGTCTGAATTTTTTACCTGCTTCGGAGACGCATTTGATTCCGGTCTGTTCGCGATCCGATTCCGAAATGTTCACGCCGACGGCGGATGGCGTGAGAGGCCTCCGAGGTTAATGCGGGTGACCAGCTACCGCAATGTCGAGGACCTGCTCGCCGAACGCGGTGTCGAGGTCTCCTACGAAACCGTCAGGCGCTGGGCGCTGAAGTTCGGGATGCTGTACGCACGCAAGCTGCGCCGGCCGCGGCAGCGGCCGAGCAGACGCTGGCACCTCGACGAGGTGTTGGTCTCGATCGGTGGCAAGCCCATGTATCTGTGGCGGGCCGTCGATGACGAGGATGAGGTGCTCGACATTCTGGTCCAGGCCAGGCGGGACAAGCGTTCGGCGCTCAGGCTGATGCGGAAATTACTGAAGAAGCATGGCGCTGCGCCGGAGCACTGGATCACCGACAAGCTGCCCTCCTATGGTGCCGCCCTGCGGCAACTCGGGGCGAACAGGCGCCATGTGACGGGCGGCCGATTGAACAACCGCGCGGAGAACTCGCATCTGCCGGTGCGGCAACGGGAGCGACGGATGCAGCGCTTCAAGTCGCCGCGGTCGGCCCAACAATTCCTCTCCACTCACGCCGCCATCTACAACACCTGGGCACCTCGAATTACCGACGAGATTGCGCTTTTCAGGGTGGGGGTCGGCGCTGACCATGGTGCAAGCCGACGATGTTGGTGATTTTTAGTTTCACGTGACGCGGGGTGACGTCCTCGACGGCGATTTCGCCGTCATGCAGGCGCACCTCGCCCCTGATGCCAGACGAGTCGCGTGAGATTATAGGCAAGGTTTGCCATGCCGATCTTCACCTCGGCGCGCACGATGCCGATGGTGCGGATAAAGAGCCGCATCGGTCCCTTCTGGCGGGCAAAGACGTGCTCGACCTTCGAACGGATCGCCGAGCGCCGGCCATTGGCACGCGATGTCTGCTTGCTCATCGGCCGCCCCTTCGGCTTCTTGCAGTGAATGTCGGAGATATAACCGTTCTTCTCCAGCCATTCCTCGTTCTTGGCCGACCGATAGGCGGTGTCGGCCCAGACCGTCGAGCCGGTGTTCGATCGGTTGACGACGTTGGAGAGTTGGGCGCCGTCGTAGGCTGACGCGCTCGTCGCCGACCACCCGCGGATGAAGCCAAAGCGCCTGTCGATCGAGACGTGGTCCTTGTAACCGAAGCTCGGCACCGCAATGTCGATGTGCTGCGGCTTTCCCGGCGCCGCCGGCTTGGCCTTGGAGAACTTCACCGTCCAGGGGGCGTCGCGATCCTTCTGGCGAAGCTTGGCGGGCTTGTTCTTCCAGGCCTCCGGAACCTCGCCAGCCTTGATCGCGGTCTTCTCGTCCTCGGTGTTGCGCTGTTTCGGCGCCGCGACAATGGTCGCGTCCACGATCTGGCCGCCCATCGCCAGGTAGCCGGCCTTGTCCAAGTGCTTGTCGAAACGGGCGAACAGGTTCCCGATCGCGCCGGCCTCGGCCAGATGCTCGCGGAACAGCCAGATCGTCTCTCATCCTGAGCCTGCCGAAGGGGGCGTCCGGCACCTTCTCAGCGATCCCGAGACCGAGGAAGCGCATGAAAAACAACCGGTCCTGGATCTGGAATTCGGCCTGGTCGTCCGAGAGGTTGTAAAGCGCCTGCAAAACCAAGACCTTGAACATCAGCACGGCGTCGTAGGGCGGTCTGCCGCCCTTCGCCCCGTCCGAGCGCTTCAACGCTTTCGATAACGGCTTGCGGAACACCTCCCACGGCACGATCGCGTTCAGCTTCTCCAGCGGATCGCCGGCCACGCTCAGCCGGACATATCGCTCGTCGACGTCCCAGAACCCCGGCTGTCCCCGCATGACATCCTCCCGATCTCGGTCAGGACGATGGAATCATAAAACGAGACGAATGAGGAGGTTTTTCGAGGTCTCCACCTTCAACATCCAGCGTCACCTGATTTCCCGCCGCACGATGCGTCAGTTTCGCGGTGATGCGATCGACGCATGGCACCTTGCGACTTGCGCCGCCTGATCTCCGGCATCGACGCCTCCGCTGCGCCTGCGTCCGGACAACGTGACAATACCTCATTCATTGCGCTGAGTGGGCAAACGCCGATCACGTCAGCCTCGATCATTGAAGTCCCAGCGCGCGTTTTCGCTCGGCACTCCAGGCCTGGACGATGCGGTCGAACACGATCGCCAGCGCGGCGATGCTGAGGCCGGCGACTAGGCCGCGGCCGGCGTCGCCGCGGCTGAGGGCGATCAGCACGTCCTGGCCCAGGCCCGGGGCGCCCACCAGCGAGGCGATCACGACCATCGTCAGCGCCATCATCACGGTCTGGTTCACACCAAGCGCGATCTCCGGCAGCGCCACCGGCAACTGCACCTGCCAGAGCATCTGCAGGCGCGTCACTCCCATCATCCGGGCTGCCTCGGTCAGCTCGGGCGGAACACCGCGGATGCCGAGCTCGCCATAGCGGATCGGCGGGACGATGGCGTAGAGCACGATGGCCACCAGCGCGGTGAACTCGCCGACGAGAAACACCATCACCGCGGGGATCAGAAAGACGAAGATCGGCATCGTCTGCAGGGTGTCGCAGATCGGCCGCACCACCGCCGAGACGCGATCGTTCAGCGCCGCCCAGACGCCGATTGCCGTCCCCGCCAGCACCGAGACGGCGACACCGACGGCCGTCAGCTCCAGCGAGACCATCGCCCGATCCCAGCTGCCCGTCAGCAGGATGAAGAGCATGCCGAGCAGCGCCACCAGGCCGACTCGCCAGCCGCCGACCCAGCAGCCCGCGGCGGTCAGCAGGGCGATCGTGAACAGCCAGGGCGTGCCCGTCGTGCCGAAGTAATAGTAGATGCCAAGCACCCCGAGCCCCAGCGCCGGCGCCCAGTGCCGCGCCAGCAGGAGCCCGAGACTGCAGGCGGCGAGGACGGCGACATAGCCATAGGTGACGGCGGCGCTCATCTCGAAGCCCCAGACATTGGGGCGTACCGCCTGCGGCAGCCCGATCTTCAGCGGCAGCAGCACGAAATAGGCGGTGTAGGTCTTCAGCGCCGAGGTGACCGGAAACGAGACCACGGTGAACCAGTCCAGCGCCGCGTCGAGCAGCGGCGCCGGGCGCAGCACCCAAGCCTCGGGGTAGGTCCGCAGCGCCGGCACCGCCCAGGCGGCGGCGAGGCTGGCGCCGGCGGCGGCGAGCAGCACGAGCGCCGCGCCGCGGGTGGCCAGGGCCACCGGCTCTCCGTCGCCGCTCCGCCCGGCGAAGCCGCGGCTGACCCGGTCCATGGTCATCGCCAGCAGCGCGATCACCAGCCCGGCCAGGATGCTGCGCCCGAACTTCGCCTGCTTCATCGCCTGGTAGACCTCGATGCCGATATCGCTGACGCCGCCCACCATCGAGGCGATCACCACCATGCTGAGCCCGGCCATGATCGTCTGGTTGAGCCCGAGCAGGATTGTCGGCATCGCCGAGGGCACCAGCACCCAGGCCAGCAGTTGGCGACGGTTCGAGCCCGACATCAGCCCCGATTCCACGATCTCCGGCGGGATCCGCTGCAGCCCGTGCACCACGGCGCGCACCATCGGCGGAATCGCGTAGATCGCGCTCGCCACCACCGCGATCATCGGCCCGATCCCGAACAGCGCCAGGATCGGCAGCAGGTAGGCGAGCGTCGGGATCGTCTGCATCAGGTCGAGCAGCGGCTGCAGCAGCCGCCAGATCGGCGGCCAGAGGAACGCGGCGATGCCGAGCAGGAGCGCGAGCAGCGCCGACAGCGGCACCGCCACTGCGATCAGCGCCAGTGTGACCGCCGTCGGCTCCCAGAGCCCGATGGCGATGATGTAGAGGAAGGTGAGCGCGCAGAAGGCCGCCAGCCTCCGCCCGCCCGCCATCTGGCCGATCGCCGCGGCGGTCAGCACCAGCGTCGGCCAGGGCAGCCATTGCAGCATCGCCCGGATCTGCTCAATCGGCCAGGCGAGCAGCAATGACAGCGCCCGGAACAGCGCCTGGAAAGTGTCGGAGAACCAGGTCAGGAACGCGCTCAGCCAGTCGGCCAGCGGCACCACCGCCTCGGCCGGCGCCGCGGCGAGCCGCCCGGTCTGCCCGGCGGCGAGGATCGCCGTCGACGCCCCGGCCACCAGCGCCAGCCGCAGCAATGGCAGCCGGTTCGGGCGGCGGCGCAGGTCGGGCAGGACGTCTTGCGCCATGCTCGCCATCAGCCCATCCTGCGCAGCGCCCCGAGCGCGCGGTCGAGCGTCACCCGGCCGAGCACCCGGCCCGCCTCGTCGACGATCGGCAGCGGCTCGCGGCGGCCGCAGAAGCGCTGCAGCAGCCCGTCGAGGGTCTCGCCAGCGGGCACGCCGTCCTCGGCGTCGACCGGCCCGGCGGCAGGCTCCAGGATGTCGCGCGCGGTCACGATCTTCTCGCGCGGCACCTCGCGGGTGAAGTCGGCGACGTAGTCGTCGGCCGGGCTGAGCACCAGTTCCGCCGCGGTACCGATCTGCACGACCTCGCCGCCGCGCATGATGGCGATCCGGTCGGCCAGCCTCAGCGCCTCGAGGAAGTCATGGGTGATGAACACGATCGACTTCTGCAGCATCGACTGCAGCCGCAGGAACTCGTCCTGCATCTGCCGCCGGATCAGCGGGTCGAGCGCGCTGAACGGCTCGTCGAGGAACCACACGTCCGGCTTGACCGCCAGGCTGCGGGCGATCCCGACCCGCTGCTGCATGCCGCCCGACAGCTCGCGCGGGTAGCTGTGCTCGCGCCCCGCCAGGCTGACCAGCTCGATGGTCTCGCGCGCCCTCGCCAGCCGCTCGGCCCGGCCGACCCCCTGGACGCGCAGCGGGTAGGCGACGTTCTCCAGCACCGTCATGTGCGGCATCAGGCCGAAGTTCTGGAACACCATGCCCATGCGGTGCCGGCGCAGCTCGATCAGCTCGGCCTCGGAGAGGTCCACGATATTCTGGCCGTCGACCAGCACCTCGCCCGCGGTCGGCTCGATCAGCCGCGACAGGCAGCGCACGACGGTGGACTTGCCCGACCCGGAGAGGCCCATGATGACGAAGATCTCGCCGGGCCGGACGTCGAAGCTGACATCGCAGACGGCGGGCACGCAGCCGCGTTGCCGCAGCGCCTCGGCCACCGCGGCTGTGCTCCCGGGCGCCGCCTGACACGATGCGCGCAGCTGCTCGGCGGCGTCGGCGCAGAACACCTTCCAGATATGGCGGCAGCTGATGCGCGGCTCGCTCGGCATCGGGCTCATCGGTGGGATGGGGGCAGCAAGGGTCGCCGCGGCGACCGGGGCGGGGCGCCCCCGCCGGCTGTGCAGCGGGGCGCCCCGGGGGGTCACTTCTGCGTCGCGGCGTCGACCCAGGTCTTCCAGACGGCCTCGTTCTGGTCCACCCATTCCTTCGCCACGTCCTCCGGCTTGCGGTCCTCGGTCTCGATCGCCATGGCCATCGGTCCCTGCATCGTGTTGGTCATCTGATAGGCTTCGAGGAAACGATAGGCGGCGGGCCACTTCTCCTCCAGCCCCGGCCAGGCGAGCTTGGCGATCTCGATCGTGCCGCCGGTGCAGTCGAACGACTTGCGGGTCTCGATACCCGCCTGCTCGGCCGCGGTGCAGCCCTCGGCGCCCTCGTCCAGCATGACCCGCTTGAGGTCGAACTCGGTGGCCACCCAGGTCGGCTCCCACCACTGCAGCAGGATCGGCTCCTCGCGCAGCGTGGCCGAGCGGAGCTCGGCCGCGGTCGAGCCCTCGCCGCCGGAGGGCAGCGCCACCACGTCGAGCCCGAGCGCGTCGATCCAGTTCTGCGCGTCGGGGTTCCACTCGGCCGGGTAGTCGAGCAGCCGGCCCTTCGGCGCGGTCTCGGGCGTCGCGAAGATGTCGGCGCAGTCCTTCAGCGCGTGCCAGTCGGGCAGGCCCTGGCACTTCGCCTCGACATAGGCCGGGTAGTACCAGCCCTCCGAGCCCTCGAGGCCGGTGGGGCCGAACTTGACGATCTCGCCGGCCTCGGTCGCCGCCTGGTATTGCGGCGCCAAGGCCTGGTACCAGTTCTCGAGCGACGCGGTGATCTGGCCTTCCTTCATCGCCTCGATCATCGGCACCTGGGTCGTTTGCAGGATCTCGACGTTGTAGCCCATGCGCCGCAAGATCTCGGCGGCGACCTCGGTGGTGACGAACTGGCCGGTCCAGTCGAGCTTGCTGAGCACGATCGGATCGGCGGATTCGGGCACGCTCTGCGCCGGCGACGGAGACGCCGAGAGGGCGGCCGCCGACAGCACGGCGGCGAAGGCGGCAACGGAGAGTGTCTGGTGCATCATCGGTGTGGTTCCTCCCTCCGGCCCTGTCTGGCGCCGGGGCGTTGATTCGGCGGGCGGGACGCCGCCCGGCTCCTTGTATTCTCCCGAGTATCTCACCTGCGCCCCACCGCGCTTGCTCAAATGCGCCACGCCGATGACTTTCGAGTTCAACGCGGCGCGCCCGGACCGAGGAGGGCCGGGCCGGGACCGAGCGTACCGGCGGTTTCGACCAGCGAGTAGTCGAGCCGGCGGTCGCTGCCGGGCTGCCGGCGGAACCGGCGCTTGTAGGTCCGGCAGAAATACGACATCGAGGAAAAGCCGGAGGCCAGGGCGACCTCGCGGATCTTCATGTCGGTGTTGCGCAGGAGGCCCTGGGCCTGCGCGAGCCGGCAGTGCAGGTAGACCTGGCTGGGCGTCCGGTCGAGCACCTGCCGGAACTTCCGCTCGAGCGTGCGCTTCGAGACGTTCGCCGACCGGGCGATCTCGACGATGCTCACCACCGTTTCGACCCGTGCCTCCATCGCCTCGATCGCCCGGATCACGTCGGTATCGCTGACCGGCGCCGGCTCGGCCGCCGCCGAGAACACCCGATGCGCGCGGTTCAGCCCGCCGGCATGCATCAGGCGGTCGGCAACGCCCGCCGCCAGCGCCGCGCCGTGGGTCCGCTGCAGCAGCGCGATCATCATGTCGAGCACGGCGGCGCCACCGGCGCAGAGCAGGCGCCGCTTCTCGATCTCGTAGAGGTTCTCGGACAGCGTCAGCTCGGGGAACATCTCGAGCAAGGCGTCGGCGCTCTCCCAGTGCACCGCCGTGCGGACCCCGGCGAGCAGATCGGCCGAAGCCAGCAGGAACGCCCCGGTATCGACCGCGCCCAGCATGGCGCCGCGGCGGTCGAGCCGCCGCAGCCAACTCTTCAGGCGCCGGTCGGGCTGCGGCCACGGGTCGAAGCCCGAGACCACTATCAGGCAGGCCGGGTCGTCCTTGGGCGGCACGGCCGCCGCGGCCGCATCGGCGGGGATCGTCATGCCGCAGCTCGCCCGGGCGGGCGCGCCGTCGGGCGTGTAGATCCGCCAGCGGTGGTGGCGGTGGCCGAGCAGGATGTTGGTCAGGCGCAGCGGCTCGATCGCGCCGAACAGCGCCAGCATCGAAAAGCCCGGGAGCAGCAGGAAGCCGGTGTTGCCAGGCAGGCCGCCGTCACATTCCGCCATCGCCGATGGTCCCGTCGCCGATCCGCCCGTGCCGCCGCCAGCGCGGCGGAGGGCATTCTAGGGAAGCGCGGCCGGGCGGTCAATCTGCCGCCGCGGCCGGCCGGTCAGCGGTAGTCGGGGGCGACGCAGAATGCCGCCTTGGCCGGCACTGCGCCGTTGTTGCAGTAGCGGTGCGGCGTGCCGCCCGGCAGGAACAGGCAGTCGAGCGGGTGAAGCTCGTACCAGTCGTAGGTTTCCGGCAGGTAGACGTGCACGCAGCCCTCGAGCGCGAACAGCACTTCGTCGCCGGGGTGCTGCTCGGCCTCGGCCATGATCGAGGGCCTGAGCGCGAAGGTGCCGGCCGTCAGCGCCTCGGTCGAGGCGTAGAGGTTCATCAGCACCGGGTCCTGCTCGCCGAGGATGAAGTGCAGGGCGGTGTCCTCGCCAAGCCTGACCATGCGGCCCTGCTCGTAGCGGTCATGCAGGTCCTTCAGCGCGTCGGTCGGCCACCTGCCGAGCAGGTCGGTCCGTCCCTCCTGCCGCCCGGTCATGGCGCGCTTCTTCACCGAGGTCTCGATCTCCGGCACGTTGGCCGCCCGCTCCTGCGGGGCGTACCAGTCGAGCACGAACACCTCCTCGGTGCCGAAATTGTAGCCGTAGTGGTAGCGCATCCCGCGCCAGTAGACCGCCTCGCCGGCGCGGGCGACGGCGACGTCGCCGGATTCGGGGTCCTGGATCGTCAGCTCGCCCTGAGCCACGTAGTAGTAGCGATCCTGGTCGTAGAGCGGCCGCCAGGTCTTCGACGAGCCGAACGATTCGCCGGGGGCGAGCTTGTAGACCAGTGCCGCCAGCCGGTCGCCGCGGCCATAGACGAGGTCGGCGACGAAATGCGAATCCTCGTCGCCCCAGAGAAACCGCACCGCGTCGCGGCGGGTCACGAGGGTCGGTTCCTTGAAGTAAGTCGCGTTCTTCGGAGCCTGAACTGGAGCACTGGCTGTCACTGTCTCTCCCTCCCGGAGCGGTGGCTCATCATGATGGCCAATGGCATAGGCAGATTTCGACGGCGCATGATGCACAGAAGCGCCGGACCAGTGGCGCTTTTGAACAGGAGGCGGAAGTGGGAGTGAGTTCCATCGTGAAGCGCAACACCGCAGGCGGATGATGTATCCGTCTGTCTCGAAACGGAGAACGGTGTTGCCATGTCAGGATACAGCCACCTCACGGTCGAGGAGCGTGATCGGCTCGCGGATCTCAGGGCCGATGGCCTGTCGCTTCGGGTGATCGCCAAGGCGCTCGGCCGCGCGGCGTCGACCATCTCGCGCGAGGTCCGGCGCAACGCGCTGGAATCCACCGGGGCTCCTGGAAGTGGTCCGTCTTGACGGATGGAGATCTGCGTCCCGGCGGCGCTGTCACGTTGTTTGAAATATAGCCGCGTGAAGTTGGCGCCGCGCTTGTTCAGGCGAGCCGTGCACTTACGGTTTGGGCCGCTGAGCGACACGGATTCGACTGGACGTTCATCGCGAATCACCTCCTTGATAGGAGAGGCAACCTTGCTGTTCAAATGGCGCATCAATGTGAGCAGCGTTCGGACGCTGACACGGGCCATGGCGCCCGAGGCATCCGGACCCGCCGACGTTTCGCTCCCAAGGTCGGTTACCGAACGCCGGATTGAGCGACGGCGTCCGTCAGGCAACCGCACCACGACGAACGCCGGACCCCGCGCCGATTGGTCCGAAACGAACTCGAGGCGCTGCCCCGCAAGGCCGTGATGCGCATCGACAACCGTCAAATGAGACACCACCCCATCGAGAATGGGGGTAGCCTGTGATGTTTGGTTCGGAGCGGCTGACAGGCGCGCTGCTCGATCGCCTGACGCATCACGTCCACATCCTGACGATGAACGGCGACAGCTACCGGCTCAAGCAGTCGTCGGGCCGGCGCCGCTCCCCTGCGTCCGATAAAAGGGCGGAGCAAAACCAGGCCATCGACGACGCCGCCGATCCGGAAACCGGCGAGATCTCCGCGACCTGATCCCCAAACCCGATAGCCGACGCACGAAGGGGCCCCTTCGTGCGTCTTGCCTGCCATCGCCGTGGCCTGATTTTACTCCGCCCCACTGGCCTGGATTTGCTCCGTCGTTGACAAAGTTTTCATCGTGGCGATCTTTGGGGCGATTTCGACCAAAGTCTGGCTCACGATGGCAATCGTCTCGTCCACCACAGCTTCGTCGTGCTCTGTCGACATGAACCAGGCGCCCCGTTCCAGTGCTCGCACGCCATTGCCCAGAAGGGCCACCGTGAACATCCGGTAGCCCGCACGGTTCATACGTGCCAACCCGCGAAAGTTGCGTGCAGGCTCCGTCAGCCCGAGGGCGACAGTGAAGATTTGCGAAAACCCGGTAACGGTCGCGGTCAATCCGGCGTCGGTGAAGGCATCCGCGATGCCGTTCTTCAACCGGGCGCCGTTACGTTCCAGCGCCTCGAAAGTGGCCGGCTGGCACAACCGGTCCATGGTCGCGATGGCCGCCGCCATGGCAATGGGCTGGGCATTGTAGGTGCCGCCATGCATGATCCGCCCCGTGCCCAGATGATCCATCATGTCAGCCCGTCCCGCCACAGCGGCCACGCTGAATCCGTTAGCTATGGCCTTGGCGAAGATGGCGAGATCGGGTGTCACGCCGAGGCGCGATTGCGCACCGCCCGGAGCAACGCGAAATCCGGTGATGACCTCATCGAAGATCAGAACCGTGCCGGATTTCGTGCAGGCCTCGCGCACTGCTTCCAGATACCCCGGCTCTGCGAATATGCCACCGCTGTTGCACATGGCCGCCTCCATGATGACGGCGGCGACATCTCCTTTCGCGATCCGCGATAACAGCGGTTCGCGCCGGTTCCACGACATGACTTCCAAGTTGACCGATGCCTCCGGATCCTGGCCGGCGCTGGCCAACCATTTGCAAGGCGTATCCTCGCATCCGGCCTGCTCCATCGGCGTTGCCGTACTGACCAGGACACTGTCGAGCCAGCCGTGATAGTGTCCTTCGAACTTGATCACGATCTTCCGGTCGGTCACGCCCCGGGCTAGGCGCAGGGCGAGTTGTACCGCCTCGGACCCGCTGCCGGTAAAGCGCACGCGCTCGGCGCAAGGGATCATCTGTGTCATGCGCCGGGCAGCCTCGTACTCCAGCTCGCTCTGGCCACCGTAGAGCAGGCCGGTGTCGAGTTGGTGACGCGCGGCAGCGATCACGTCGGCAGGGCTGTGCCCCAGGATCATGGGCCCCAGTCCCAGGTAATAGTCGATCAGCTGGTTGCCATCGATGTCGAAAAGATACGGCCCCTCTCCCTTCTCGAAAACAAGGGGTGTGGGCGCGACGTCAAGCCGGAAGTTGCTATTGACGCCACCCGGGACGACCGACTTGGCGGCTTGGACCCGGTCGGCGGAACGGGAAAAGTCGAGTTTGGTCATCGTGTCGAACTTTCAGTTGACGGTCAGCTGGAACGTGCGCGGCACGCGGCGGCCTCACGGTCGAGACTATCCAGGTTCACGCAATCGCGGGAACACCCTGTTTGCAGATAGCCAAGGGCGGTCGCGGCGGATTTCCGGCGCAGATCGATCAGGCTGGAGGGGCTGTAGAAGGCCGCGTGAGGCGACAGCACCAAACGGTCGCGGATCGTCGAATAGGGCGCGCGCCAAGCCGTCATCAACGCACTGTCGGGCGCGGGCGGCTCGTGTTCCAGCACGTCCAGCCCCGCCGCGGCGATCTGTCCCGACTGAAGCGCACGGGTCAGGGCGTCGAGATCGACAAGCCCACCGCGTCCGGTGTTGATCGGGATCGCATCGCGTTTCATCTGCGCGAATGTCTCGTCCGTCATCATGTGCCGAGTTTCGGATGTCAGCGGAGTATGCAAGGAGACGATGTCTGACCCGGTCAGCAGCGCTCCGCGATTGTGCAACCTCAGGTCTGGAATTTCACCGACGCCGTCAGAGCGATGGTCAAAACTTCCAGCAGATCATGGCGCTTGGCATTGCCCGTCCGCGGATCGGTGACTTCGGCAAAGCTGGCGGCAAACCAGGACATCGGCGGCTCCTTTCGCAAAGGCCGACATCCGAATCCATTTCAGCTCAAAGCGATACGCCAAATCCCAAATGCGATTCCCCTGGGCGGGAAACGATGGCGGCTATAGCTGATGCTCGACATCCCCCTATCCTACTCCGCTTTCGCTTCGGATCCAGTTAACGTGTCAACGCCGGCTGGAGGCCGATCGCGGGGTCCACCGCAAGCAGCGCCACACGGCGAAGCGGGTGTTCGAGCGGCTTCGGGATGAGCACGGCTTCAAGGGCGGCTATCGCCCCCTTTCCCCGGCAGGATTGCCTCGACGCTCGTCTCCACGAGGATCAACTCGGGTCCGGCCGCCGACAGGAGCGACGGGAGCGCCGACAGATCGCTTCGCGACCGCATGCGCGTGACGTGGAAGCCGAACGCCTCACCGATGAGCTCGAAATCGGGATTGGTGAAGCTCGTCCCGACCGTCCTTCCCGGATAGTCGCGCTCCTGGTGGATCCGGATCGAGCCGTATATTCCGTTCTCCGACAGGATCACCTTGAGCGGAAGCTTGCGCTCCATGGCCACCGATAGCTCGTGGCCGGTCATGAGGAAACCGCCGTCTCCCACGAAGCAGATGACTTGGCGACCCGGCTCGCGCAAGCTAGCCGCGACGGCGGCCGGCACGCCGAATCCCATGGCGCCGGAGATCGGCGCCAGCAGCCGCTGCGGCGGAGAAAAGGGCACGATGCGGTAGACCGGCGCGCTGAAGGTCCCCGCATCGAGCGTGACGATGGCGTCGTCGCTTAGACTCCGGCCGACGATATCGACCAAATCCTCAAAACAGATACCGTCATCGACCTCGATGGATCGTGGTGCCGCGATCTTCCGGCGCTCCACCGCCAGCCGCTCGATCCACGCGTCCCGAACGTTTCTCGGGCTGCTGGGCGAGGGGGAGCCCACCGCTTCTATCAGGGCTCGCGAATCACACGCGATCGCAAGGTCGACTGCGAAATGTGTACCGATCACCGAGGGGTCCGGGTGGACGTGGACGAGCTTCATTTCCGGGCGGACGAGGTGCGGAAAGCTGTAGCCCTGGGTGGTGATATCGCTCAGCCTCGCGCCGAGGACCAGCACGAGGTCGGCATCACGAAGAACGGCCATCTGGCTTGCAGGATTGGCAAGCCCCAGGTCGCCGGCATAGAGTCGGTGAGCATTCGCGAAAAGGTCGTGGCGCCGGAAGGACACCATCAGCGGGATGTTCCAGGCTTCGATGAACTTCCGCAGTGCTTCGCGGCCGCCGGGGCGATCCAGATTGCTGCCCGCGACGACGAGCGGCCGGTCGGCGGTGCGTAGCCACTCGCGCAGCGCAGCGGCATCGGCGGCATCGGGTGCCGCCTTGATCGGCGCTTGCGGACCGACGGGACGAGAATGCGTGACGGAAGTGAGAACATCCTCCGGCACCGAAATCACGACGGGACCCGGAACGCCGGCAGTCGCTACCTGGACGGCACGCAGGATGGTTTCCGCCATTCTGGCCGGATCCGTCACCTCCGCGGTCCACTTGGCGATCGAGCCGAACATGTGCCCGTAATCGATCTCCTGGAAGGAGTCACGGCGAACATCGTTGGCGGCGACCTGGCCGACGATGAGGATGAAAGGTACGCCGTCCTGCTGCGCGGTGTGGACGGCGATGGCGGCATTGCTGGCGCCGGGCCCACGGCTTACCGCGGCGACAGCTGGCCTGCCCGTGAGACGTGCGTCGGCAAGCGCCATGAAGCCGGCCCCCGCCTCGTGCCGACAGACGACCGGGTCGATGTCGTCGCGGCCGTAGAGCGCGTCCAGGAGACCCAGATAGCTCTCGCCGGGAACGCAGAAGAGCCGGTCGATCCCGTTCGAGACG
Source organism: Aurantimonas sp. A3-2-R12 (assembly GCF_036016755.1). Lineage (NCBI taxonomy): Bacteria > Pseudomonadati > Pseudomonadota > Alphaproteobacteria > Hyphomicrobiales > Aurantimonadaceae > Aurantimonas > Aurantimonas sp. A3-2-R12. Next base: position 27,900 of record NZ_JAYXIH010000035.1, read on the forward strand.
AGACTTTCTACGATAAGCTGGCCAACACTCGCCATTTTCATTCCAATCTCTCGGACGCTTTTCGGAGGAGGAGTGCGGCGCGCCGCAGCGCCTCATCGACAGACAATGCCGGCACTTTCGGGCCGCCGAGCGGGCAGTCGACAGGCATGCAATCCGGCGGCATCGCGAATCCGACCACGACCATACGAACCTTCAGCTTGACATCTCGGGAAAGGAGCGCGGGGCATCGCCATCCGTGATACGGCCTCGACGGGCGCGGCAGGCCGCTCGCTCTGGAGAAAGGCCGCGACGCGACCGTGAGCGGGTTCGAGATCATCAGCGGAGAAGCTCCATGAGCAAGCAGGTGCCGGATCGGGCCGAGACGTTCCTCGACCATGTCGCGCACTTTGTTCCGTCGCTGGATGTCGGGGCAGCCACGCTGGAGCGGCTCGGCTTTCGTCTGACGCCGTTCACGGCGCAGCAGAACTGGACGCCGAACGGCATGGTGCCTGCCGGAATGGCCAATCACTGCGTCATGCTGCGCGAAGGCTATATCGAGTTCCTGACGGCGGTGGCGGATACCGAACTGGCGCGACAATTCCGGGCGGCGATCGCCCGGCATGTGGGACCGCATCTCATCGCCTTCAGCACTGGCGACCTCGATCTGGCGCACGGGATTCTGGAGAGCAACGGATTTCGCCCACAGCCGCCGGTAAACCTCGTTCGACCGGTGTCCGATGCCGACGGACAGCTTCGCGAGGCGCGCTTCTCGGTGCTTCGCGTTCCACCGGAGACGATGCCAGAAGGTCGAATACAGCTTCTGAAGCACCACACGGAGGACATCGTCTGGCAGCCCCGGTGGCTCGGGCATCCCAACGGCATCGTCGGGCTGAAGGCGGTCCTTCTCGCCACTGCGGATCCTGAAGAGTCCGCACGCCGGTTCGGGTGCTTCGTGGGGCGGGTGCCGGTCCGGCGGTATCAGCGGTGGGTCCTGCAGCTCGACCGGGGTGCGTGCGTCTTCATCGAGCATTCTGCGCTGCACCAGGTCGTGCCGTGGGTCCATGCGGCAAAGCCCGCCCCCTGGATCGTCGGCATGGCGCTTGAGAGCGAGGATACCGGCCGGACACGCGAGCACTTCGCGGCCGGCGGTCTTCAGCCGCACGAGACAGCGCCGAGCGAAGCCGTCTACGGTCTGCCGCCGGAACTGGGCGGGTTCGCCACCGTGCTTCCGGCGGGCGCGGACGTGTCGTGGGCCGCCTGAGACCTCCTCCAGCCCATCCACTGCCATCCCAATAGTCCAGCGAAGATGGTAATGCCGAACAGCGATGCCCAGAGGCTGGGATGCAGCAGGCCGAGCGCGGCCGGCAGCAGGACCAGCCGCTCGAACCAATTCAGCGGCCGCAGCAGGTAGCCTTCCAGCATCACGTTGAGAGCGATGATGCCCAGCAACGCCATCGCCGAGACGAATGCGGTGTAGAGGATGCCGGATCCGATGCCGAGGATCTCGGGATGCGCGACGAACAGGAACGGCAGGATGAAGCCGGGAAGGCCTAGGCGCACGGCGATGAAGCTGGTTCGAAAGAAGCTGCCTTGCGCGATCTTCGCCGCCACCAGGCAGCATACCGCGACAGGCGGCGTGATGGCGGAGATATTGGCGAAGAAGAAGACGAAGAAATGCGCTGCGAGCAGCGGCACGCCAAGGCTGACCAGTGCCGGCGCGCCCATCAACGCCACCAGTATGTAGGCCGCTGAGGTCGGCAGTCCCAGGCCGAAGGCCAGGCAGGCGAAGGCTGACATGATGAGCAGCAGAGGCAGGCTGCCGCTGGCGATCTCCAGCATCGCGAAGGATAGCTTCTGCGCGAAGCCGGTGACGGTGAGAAGATCGACGAGCACGCCGATGACCGCGACGACGATGGCGATCTGAGCGCCGGCCTGCGCGCCGCTGTAGGCGGTCCGGCAGATCAGTTGGACGACGTTCGAGACGATGTTGCCGATGCCGCGCCAGGAGAAGACGATCTCGCGCAGGACATAGAGGCCCAACAGGATTGCGGTGGCTTCGAGCGAGGTGCGCCCGGGCAGGTTGCTGTCGAGCAGAACCCAGACCAGATACGTTACGGCGATGAAGAAATGCAGGTTGCGCAGGCAGATACGCCAGAGGCTCTCGCCGGTGTCGAATTCGTCGGCCAGCACGGTGTTGGTGCTCGCGTCAAGGTTCCGCTTCACTGCCCGCAAGTGTACGGCCACCATCAGATACAGGTAATAGATGAGGGCTGGAAAGACGGCGGTGATGATGACTTCGCCGTACGGAATGCCCGTCAGCCCGACGATCAGGAACGCTGCGAGCCCCATCACCGGCGGCGTGATCTGCCCCCCGGTCGAGGCGACCGCTTCGACAGCACCGGCGAACTCGGGCTTGAAGCCGAGCCGTTTCATCAGCGGGATCGTCAGAGCGCCCGTCGAGGCGACATTCGCGACGCTGGAGCCCGAGATCATTCCCATCAGGCCGCTCGAAATGATCGCGATCTGCGCCGGGCCGGCGCGGGTGTTACCGCCGATCCGATAGGCGACGTTCATGATAAAGTCGACGCAACCGGTCGCTTGAAGCGCCGCGGCGAACAGCATGAACGGAAAGATCGTGCCGGCGGAAAGCTCGGCGAGGCTGCCGAGCAGCCCGCTGAAATACGGTATGGACGTGTAGCCGATCAGGCGCGTCAGGTTGATGCCGCCGTGATACAGCAGGCCCTGCGGCATGTGATCGCCGAAATAGCCGTAGAGCAGGCCGACGACTGCGATCAGGCTGACGACCCAGCCCCATTCTCGCATCGAGGCGTAGAGGCACAGCAGCAGGAATCCCGCCGCGACGATGAAGTCGGTGGTGTTCGGCAGGAATGCACGCTGCGACGTCAGAAGATCGTGCTCGCTGAAGACGTACCAGACGACACCGGCGGCCACTGCGGCGAGCGCGAGATGGACGGCTCGCGATACCGCGCTTCCCGTCTTCGCTGCGGCGAAGAGGAAGATGAGGAGCGCCGCGCCGCCCACATGCATGATCTTGAATTGCCCGGAGGGCATGAGGTATTCGAAGATTTGGACGACGTGGCCGAAGACATAGACGAGCGAGACCAGGCCGATGAGCAGGATCAATCGCGGATCACCCTGCTGATCGGTAAAGTAGCCGGCAAGTCGATTAGATCTGGTCCGCATCATCTCGATTCCCGGAAAGCGACGGAAGATTCTCGCAATTGCGGACCGGCTTCGGCCCGGCCCGCAGTGCGACCTGACTTATTGGGCTTCGACCATGTCGTCGGTCCAGACGCCCTTCTCCTTGTAGTATCTCGCGGCGCCCTTGTGGACGGGGAAGCCCTCTACGAGGTATTCGGCGCCGAATTCGAGGTCGACGTCCTCGAACTGCGTGCCGAGGGCGCGGACGTCTTCGGCATTGTCGAAGATCGCCTTCATCACCGTGTAGGCGATCTCCTCCTCGACGTCGGGCGAGGCGGCGAGTACGCCCGAGAAGGACGCAGCCTGGGTTTCTTCCGCGATGCCCTCGACGGCCCCTGCCGGGATGATGCCGAGCGAGATGCCGGGATTGAGCTGCCTGGCCTTGTCCATCACCTCTTGCGGAATCGGCAGGATGCGGACCGGGGTCGTGGCGACCAGTTCCGACAGGATCGGCGACGGGCGGCCGTTCGTCAGCAGCGAGGGGATGCAGTCGACCGCTTCGGCGCGCAGCGCATCGTAGCTCTCGCGCCAGGAGCCGTAGGTCCACTCGATGTCGTCGAGAATGCCCGCGGCCTCGAACAGCACCTCCCACATCGTGGCGGTGGAGCTGCCGGCGGGCGAGGGCATGCAGCGCGTGCCGCGGAGATCCTCGAGCGTCTGAATATCGCTGTCGGCACGCACCATCGGCGTGCAGTTGAACAGTGTATATGCGAACATCTGGTGCACGGTGATCGGCGCGGGATATGGGTTCATCCCCTCCGCCGCCGGTTTCCAGTCAGTGGAGGTGGTCTGGCCGAGCTGGATCACGCCTTCGGCGAAGAGCTGCATGTTCTCGGCGCCGCCGCTCGTGGCCATCGAGGCGTTCTGCAGGTCCGAATGGCGGTTAACCGTGTTGGCCAGACCCTCCATGATGACGTAGCCGGTCGATCCGATGGAGGACGAGCCCCACTGCAGGCTCTGCTGCTGCGCCAGCACGCTGGTGGTGCGGAATGCGGCGGTGCCGGCAGCCAGGCCGGCGAGGCCGAGCCGCAGCGCATCGCGGCGGGAGAGTGGCGGAAGCGAAAGATGCCCCTTGAGATTACGAGTCATTTTGCAGTCCTTTCTGTTCCCTGGTTGATGGTCATTCCTCCGGCAGTTGTCGCCAGGCCCGGCGGCAACTGCCGGCACGTCCGGATCATGCGATCCACTCCGTCACCGGTGCGGCCGCTTCGTGGAGCGGCTGTGTGACGACGTCGACCAGGCTCGGACCGCCGTGCTCGATGGCCGCCGCCAGCGCGCTCCGCAGTTCCGATGGATGCTCGACCCTCCAGGCCTTCACGCCGAACGCCTCGGCGACGCGCGCATGGTTGGTCTGGCTGAAGTCGACCGAGAAATAGCGCTGCCCGAACCCCGAATCCTGGCCGGCCTTGATCCAGCCGAACACGCTGTTGGAGAACACCACCAGCGTCACCGGCGCGCCGGTGCGAACCAGCGTCTCCATCTCGCCGGCATTGAAGCCGAAGCTGCCGTCGCCCATAACCGCGACGCATTTGGCCGAGGGACGGGCATAGTAGGCGCCGAGCACTCCGGGCAGCGAATAGCCGAGCGCCCCATGGGCGCGGTTGCTGATCAGCCGGGCGTTGGGATTGGTCAGCTCGAAATAGGCGGAGAAGTAAGGGCAGGGCGTGCCGGGATCAGCGACCACCACCGAATCCGCCGGCAGCAGCGCAGCAAGGTCGCGAACCACGCGCTCGGGCCGAATCGGCTGTTCGTTGGATTCGGCAAGCGCGTGGAAGCGCGCGAACTTGGCAGCCTTGGCCCGGGCGACCGTTGCCTGTGCTTCCTCGGGCGAGCGTTTCACGCCTCCCAGCTTGTGGTCGACGGCCTCGACCAGCTCCGCCAGCGCCAGCTTCGCATCGCCGACGATTGCCACTTCGGTCGGATAGTTGGCGCCGATAACCGTCGGATCGGCATCGATATGGATGATCCGCTGCCCGAGTGGCGCCGGGTGCCGCCAGCGCTCGGTCGTGACCGATCCGGCGCGGCAGCCGACCAGCACAATGAGGTCGGCCGCATCGACCGCCGCCCGCGTCTCGTAGGAACCGCCGTTCGAGCCGACGACGCCGAGCGCCAGAGGATGGTTGTCGAGGATCGCGCCCTGGCCGCTGATCGACGTCGCGACGATGGCGCCGAGTCGCTCGGCGAGCGCTGTGACCTCGGCGCGCGCGCCCGCGATGACCGGCCCGCCGCCGCAGATCAGCATCGGACGCTTGGCGCCGGCGAGGGCCTCGGCAGCGGCTTCGACGTGTTCGGCGGAGGGGGCGGCGCGCAGCGAGGGGAATTTCCCCAGAACCTTGTCGCCCCACACGTCTTCGGCGTCTACGGGGCCTTTCTGGACGTCGAACGGAAGACCGAGATGCACGGCGCCGGGGCGGCCGGTGGTCATCTGGCGGAACGCGGCCCGCAGCGTGCGCGGCAGCGAGCCGCTCGTCTCGATCACCTTGTTCCACTTTGTCAGCGGACGGAACAGCGCCTCCTGGTCGAGCTCGGTCAGTGCGAACCTGCCACGTGAGCCGACGCCGATATCGGTGGTGATGGCGAGGAGCGCGATGGAGGATTCGTTCGCCTCGACGACCCCGGGAAGAATATAGGTTGCGCCGCCGCCGCTCGGCCCCTCGCAGACGCCGACCTTGCCGGAGACGCGTGCATAGACGTCCGCCATGTAGCTGGCCGAGCGCTCATCGCGCGTCAGCACGTGCCGCATGCCGTGATCGAGCCGGTAGAGCGCGTCGTAGAATGGCAGGCTGGTGTCGCCGCACAGGCCGAAGATGACCTCGACATCGTGCAGTTCGAGCATGCGCACGAGCGCTTCGGCACCGGAAAGCTGGTTCATCGTTTCTCCTCTGACACGGCAACGGGTCTGAGGTCGGCGACCTTCGGTCCATCGCCCATGAAGAGCCGCGCATAACCTTCGCGAATGACCTCGACGATCTGGTCCTGGCGGCGGGTGATGTGGATTCGCGCTACCTCGGCCGCGCGCGCGCTGTCGCGCTCACGGATGGCGTCGACCAGCGCGCGGTGCTCGCTCTGCGTACTGTCTCGGCGGCCCTGCATGTCGACCCAGCGGAAGAAGTGGATGCGGGCATTGATGCTGCCCAGCATGCGCAGCAGTTCCGCATTGCCGGTGACCTCGGTGACCCGCTCGTGAAACCCTTCATCGAACTGCAGGAGTTGCTCGACCGGCGCGGTCTCCTGCGCCTTCACGCTCGCCACGAGATAGGTGTCGATCGCTCCGAACCACTCCTCGTCCGCCCGCTCGCAGGCCAGCCGGGCGACCGTCGTCTCGAGCGCGAGCCGGGCCTCGTAGAGATCGAACACCTCCTTCACGTCGAGCGGCCGAGCATGGAAGCCGCGCCCCCTGACAAGGACGAGCAGCCCTTCCGACGTGAGGCGGTGCAGCGCCTCGCGCAGCGGCGTGCGGCTGACGTCGAGTTCGCGCGCCAGCACACCCTCGTTGAGCCGCTGTCCCGGCTGGAAACGATACGTCATCGCCATCTGTCGCAAGGATGCATAGGCGCGTTGCGACAGATGCAGGTGCGATGCGGCGCCGTTTTGGACTGGATTGGCATTTGGAGCCATGTGGTCATCCGGTATACAGCGATGTATACAGGTCACTATACAGCCGGATCCACACCACGCAACAAGGATCGATCATGACGACGTCCGGAATATTCACGACCCGTCCGGAACTCAAGGGCACGTTCGGAATGGCGGCCTCGACGCACTGGCTGGCGAGCGCGGCGGCGATGGGGATCCTCGAGCGCGGCGGCAATGCGTTCGACGCGGCGGCGGCAGGAGGTTTCCTGCTGCAAGTCGTCGAGCCGCATCTGAACGGCCCCGGCGGCGAGGTGCCGATCCTCGTCTACGACCGACGCGTTGGCAGCATCCAGAGCATCTGCGGGCAGGGCGTCTCGCCGGAAGCGGCGACGGCTCGGCGCTTGCGCGACATGGGTCTCGACCTGGTGCCGGGGACCGGGCTGCTGCCGGCCTGCGTGCCGGGCTCGTTCGGCGCGTGGCTCTTGATACTGCGCGACCACGGCACGATGAGCGTCGCCGATGTGCTGGCCCCTGCGATCCACTACGCCGAGAACGGGTATCCGCTGGTTCCGCCGATCGTCAACGCGCTGCAGGCGGTCGAGGTGCTGTTCTGCGACGAATGGCCGAGTTCCGCCGAAATCTACTTTCCGCGAGCCGGCGTGCCGAAGCCGGGCGACCTGTTCCGCAACCCTGCCATAGCCCGGACCTATCGCCGCGTCATTGCGGAAGCCGAGGCCGGCGGCGGCGACAGGGAACGGCAGATCGAGGCGGCGCGGCGCGCTTGGTACGAAGGCTTCGTGGCCGAAGCGATCGACAGCTTCTACCGCACTGCCGAGCTCATGGATTCAAGCGGCGACAGGCATCGCGGCCTGCTGACCGGCGACGACATGGCGCGTTGGCAGGCGAGCGTCGAGGCGCCGGCGACCTACGACTATCACGGCTACACCGTTGCCAAATGCGGCCCGTGGAGCCAGGGACCGCTGCTGCTGCAGCAACTGGCGCTGCTGCGCGACCTGCCGCTCGCCGAGATGCCGGCGGAGGGGCCGGATTTCGTCCACGCGGTGGTGGAGGCGGCCAAGCTCGCCTTCGCGGATCGCGAAGCCTGGTACGGCGACAGGAAGGATTTCGACGTTCCGCTCGAAGCGCTGCTGTCGGAGCGCTACAATGCAGAGCGCCGCAGGCTGATCGGCGATCGCGCGTCGGTCGAGTTCCGGCCCGGACAGCCGGACGGACGCACGCCGAAGCTGCCGAATTACCGGGTCGCCGACGAGAGCAGCCTGAACATCAACGCCATCCTGGGCGTCGGCGAGCCGACGGTGGCGGAAGCCGGCGAGCCGGTGACGGACCGGGCGGGCGCGTTGCGCGGCGACACCTGCCACATCGACGTCATCGACCGCTGGGGCAACATGGTGGCGGCGACGCCGAGCGGCGGCTGGTTCCAGTCGAGCCCCGTCGTGCCCGGGCTTGGCTTTTCACTCTCGACGCGGGCGCAGATGTTCTGGCTCGACGAGGGCCTGCCGAGCACGCTCATGCCGGGCCGGCGGCCGCGGACCACTCTGACGCCTTCCATGGCGCTCAGGGAGGGACAGCCCTATCTCGCCTGGGGCACGCCGGGCGGCGACCAGCAGGACCAGTGGTCGCTGATATTTTTCCTCCGCCACGTTCATCATGGCCTCAACCTGCAGGAGGCGATCGACGCGCCCTCCTTCCACAGCGAGCATTGCCCGAGCTCGTTCTGGCCCCGCGAGGCCAAGCCGAACGTCCTGGTTCTCGAAGGGCGGTTCCCGCAGCGGACGGTCGATGCGCTGAAGGCGTCGGGTCATGAGGTGACGGTCGGCAAGGACTGGTCGGAAGGGCGTCTGGCAGCCTGCTCCCGCGAGGATCACGGCGGCACGCTTTATCTGCGTGCGGGGGCCAATCCGCGCGGCATGCAGGGCTACGCTGCCGGGCGGTAGACAGGAAGGAGCGGTCATGGACCTCGGATTGAACGGGCGGCGGGCGCTGGTGCTCGCTTCGACGCGCGGCCTCGGCCGCGCCATCGCGACGGCGCTGGCGGCGGAGGGTGCGGTCGTTATGATCTGCGGCCGGACCGGCGCCAAAGAAGTGGCTGCGAGGATCGCCGAGGAGACCGGCGCGGCAGTGCACGGACGCGATTGTGACCTGCACGACCGTAGCGCCCTCGATGCGCTGATCGACGATGCTACCGTGAGAATGGGCGGCATCGACATTCTCGTCCTCAACGGCGGCGGCCCGCCGCCTGCCCCGGCGCTGGCCGTTTCCTCGGACGCCTGGAGCCAATGGTTCGAGCGCATGGTCGGCAATCTCATCCATGCCGCGACGCGATGCCTGCCAGACATGCGTGAACGCCGCTGGGGACGTCTCCTGACAATTGCCTCGTCGGCGGCCGTGCAGCCGATCGCCGGGATGGCACTGTCGAACAGCCTGCGCGCGTCGCTTCTTGCCTGGAACAAGACGGTCGCCGCCGAGATCGCGGCCGACGGCATAACCTGCAACGTCATCCTGCCCGGTCGGATCGATACCGACCGCGTCGCAGCGCTGGATGCGGCCCAGGCGGAACGGCATGCGCGGACTCCCGACGAGGTACGGCAACAGGCGCTGACGACGATTCCGGCAGCGCGCTATGGCCGGCCGGACGAGTTCGGCGCGGTGGGAGCCTTCCTCTGCTCCGACAAGGCCAGTTACGTCACCGGCACTGTACAGCGCGTCGATGGAGGCCAAATTCGCGCGATATAGGCAGTGATGGGACAAGCTAAATCAATTGATCTTCGGTATCGCGGTTTGGACAGCGGCGAACAGCGTCGTGGTGCCGTTCCGCTTGACGACGCCGAGCGCGCGCTGGACACGATGCGACGGCTGCTGGAAGCGGTGAGCGCCAAGGATGTGGCCGAGAAGATCAGCGCGGCGCGCGATACGATCCTGCGCACGAAATACGCTGAGCTGGCCCGCAACGAAGAGCGGCGGAAAATGCAACGCTCCGACATCTCGGTCGATACCGTGGCAGGGCTGATTCCATGGCGCGAGGTCGTGGAGGCGTTGACAGGCTTGACACGTTAACTGGATCCGAAGCGAAAGCGGAGTAGGATAGGGGGATGTCGAGCATCAGCTATAGCCGCCATCGTTTCCCGCCCGAGATCATCCAGCACGCCGTCTGGCTGTATTTCCGCTTCCCGCTGAGCTACCGCAATGTCGAGGACCTGCTCGCCGAACGCGGTGTCGAGGTCTCCTACGAAACCGTCAGGCGCGGGGCGCTGAAGTTCGGGATGCTGTACGCGCGCAAGCTGCGCCGGCTGCGGCAGCGGCCGAGCAGACGCTGGCACCTCGACGAGGTGTTGGTCTCGATCGGTGGCAAGCCCATGTATCTGTGGCGGGCCGTCGATGACGAGGATGAGGTGCTCGACATTCTGGTCCAGGCCAGGCGGGACAAGCGTTCGGCGCTCAGGCTGATGCGGAAATTACTGAAGAAGCATGGCGCTGCGCCGGAGCACTGGATCACCGACAAGCTGCCCTCCTATGGTGCCGCCCTGCGGCAACTCGGGGCGAACAGGCGCCATGTGACGGGCGGCCGATTGAACAACCGCGCGGAGAACTCGCATCTGCCGGTGCGGCAACGGGAGCGACGGATGCAGCGCTTCAAGTCGCCGCGGTCGGCCCAACAATTCCTCTCCACTCACGCCGCCATCTACAACACCTTCAACATCCAGCGCCACCTGATCTCCCGCCGCACGATGCGTCAGTTTCGCGGTGATGCGATCGACGCGTGGCACCTTGCGACTTGCGCCGCCTGACCTCCGACGTCGACGCCTCCGCTGCGCCTGCGTCCGGACAACGTGACAATTCCACGATGCGTCCTGCATCGGTTCCCCGCGTTCGAAAGATGGACGGTCCGAAATGAACACCGCCTCCGCCATGTCCCTAAAGCCCAGGACCTACATGGGGGTTCTGGCAGTTCTGGGCATCGCGCATCTTCTCAACGACCTCATGCAGTCGCTGATCCCGGCCATCTATCCGATCATCCAACGAAGCTACGGGCTCGACTTCTGGCAGATTGGCATGATTACCCTGACCTTCCAGATCGCGGGCTCTCTCCTGCAGCCACTGGTCGGCTTCTATACGGACCGACGCCCGGCGCCGTACTCGCCCGTCGTGGGAATGATGTTCACCCTGTCGGGCCTGCTCGGCCTCGCCTTCGCGGCGAGCTACGCGTCCATTCTCTGGGCCGTGGCGCTGATCGGCATCGGCTCCTCGATCTTCCATCCGGAAGCCACGCGAATGGCCCGCTATGCCGCGGGCGGACGGCAGGGGCTGGCGCAGGGCATCTTCCAGGTCGGCGGTCAGGCGGGCGGCGCCCTCGGCCCGGTCTTCGCGGCGCTCGTCATCGTTCCCATGGGGCAGCCGAGCCTGACCTGGTTCACCGCCGCAGCCCTGGCAGCCATGCTGCTCCTGATCTGGATCGGGAGACAGCAGGCGACGATCAGCCGCCATTTCTCGGAGCTGCGAGCCTCCCTGGCCGGACATCATGCCGACCTTCCGCGGCACGGAATGGCGACGATCGCCGTCGGGCTCGCGGTGCTGACGCTCCTGATGTTCTCTAAGAACGCCTATGCCGAGAGCTTCCGGTCGTTCTACACCTTCTATCTCATTGAGCGGTTCGGACTTTCCATTCCCGCCTCGCAGATGATGCTGTTCCTCTTCCTCATCGCCGCGGCAGCAGGAGCCCTTATCGGCGGGATCGTCGGCGACAGGATCGGCCGCTACCGGATCATCTGGATCTCGGTGCTCGGGCCACTCCCGCTGACCCTCCTCCTGCCCTACGCCGACCTCTTTTGGACGGGTGTGCTGACGATCACGATCAACCTTATAATGGCGAGCGCCTTCGCCTCGATCCTGATCTACGCCATGGAATTGCTGCCCAACCGCATCGGTCTCATCGGCGGCTTATTCTACGGCCTGAACTTCGGTCTGGGTGGCATCGCCGCCGCGATCCTGGGTAGCCTAGCCGACAGCTACGGCATCGAAGCCGTCTACCGTTTCTGCTCATTTCTCCCGCTGGCGGGTCTCCTGGCCTGGTTTCTCCCCAGATTGGATCACGAGCGTCATAGCGCGACGGTCAAGCGTTGACAGCCGCGGCGAGGGTCGCCGCTGGCAAAGCAGCGAGAGCCAAACCCTGCACTCGCAGGGGCCTTCCAACGCGGGAACCGCTTACCCACGCAATCCATCTCCGAGGGCCGTCGGTCCGCTTCTCCCCTAAAGCCGCGGATGCGATTATCTGCTATGAAATATTCTGGGACCGATCGGGTCAGTTGCTCAGTTTCAGATTTATGCTGGTCGCCCCGCAACTGCACCGCAGCGCCTCGGCCTTGCCCTTGCGCAGCGAGACGTAGATATACGATTTGCAGCTCTCGTTCTCGCATCGAAGGTTCTCAAGCAGCATCCTGAACGCATCCACAACCTCCTGAAACTCGTTGCGCTGGAGGTTCGCCCAGGCGTTAAAATGGACGGCAGGGTTGATCGCCCATTGTTCGCTGTTGCTCTTCGCGACAAGCTCCTTCGCCCTGGCGCGCGCCGCCCCGAGAGCGGCTTTCTTGTCATCGAGTTTCCAGTGGATGGCGGACTTTTCGCCGTCGTCCAATCTCTTCCGCCACTCCTTGAGGACGTGAGGCATGAGATCCCCGAGATCATAGTGACCGTCGCCCCGGAATTCGACGGGAGCCCTGAGATTGTCCGCGAGGATCGTCGCGGTGTATTCAAGGTAGCGCCGCAACAGCCATGCGGCCTTGGCCACGTCATCCCTGTCCAGCTCGTGCCTGATCTCCGTCCAGATGTCGTGGTCGTCCTAGACCCTCGGACCTGAATCGACCGTCCAGCCGCCGAATGACTGGCTGCGGATCACCAGGTTTTCGGTCTTCATATATTGAAGCCACACCTTATCATGGGTGGTGAGGATGAACTGCGTATCGGGAAACTCGGTCTTGAGCAGGCGGCACACCTCGCGGCGGTGACCGGTATCGGCCGACATGAGCACGTCATCGAGCACCGCGAACGTGAACTTTCCGCCGAGCGTGTGCTTCATGAGGGCGAGGTAAAGGCACATCGTCTCTCCTGATCACGGCCATCCTGGCCGCCTTCAGACAGACAATCCACTTAGCCCGATGTGCAGATTTGCCGAACCACCTCTATCGGCGCCGCATGACCCACTTCGTGCGCCGAACTGCGCCCGTCACCCTTCCACCACGACGTTGATCGAAGCGTCCAATTGCGTTCCTCGCCGCCGTCGGATCATTCTGGTAGCCCGAGATGCGTGCTTGATAATCGGCGCCTACCGCGCTCGCCTTGAGACCCCTCGATCATTCGATCTTCGGGCCAGCGTATCTATATGTGATCAGCACCGGCACCTTTCGTGGCCGCGGCGCTCAATCTTGAAGGAAATTGGCCATGACAGCCCGCCGGGTCGCCTTGATCGGCACCTACACGCCGCGCCTATGTGGCATCGCCACCTTCACTCACGATCTTGCAGAAGCACTGGCCGAAGCGCCGCCGAGGACCGAGGTCCTGGTCGTCGGCATGAACGACGGACAGACATATCCCTATCCGGCACGCGTGGCTCTGACGATCCAGCAGGACGATGTCGCCGCGTATGAGACCGCCGCGGACGCGTTGAACGCCCTCGCCATCGACGTCTTGAGCGTGCAGCACGAGTTCGGCATCTTCGGCGGCCCCGCCGGCAGCTATCTCCTGACATTCCTGAGACGCGTGCGCGCGCCGATCGTGACGACGCTGCATACGGTGCTGGAGCAGTTCACGCCTGAGCAGTTTGCTGTGATCGAAGAACTTGCCCTGCTTTCGGCCAAGCTTGTCGTCATGAGCGAGCGCGCCGTACATTTCTTAGTTGCCCAAGGCGTGCCGCGGCAGAAGATCGGCCTCATCCACCATGGCATCCCCGATGTTGGGACCGATCGTGAGACCGCAAAGGCGAGCCTCGGGCTCTCCGGGCGATCGGTGATCTTCACCTTTGGGCTCTTGTCGCCCAACAAGGGAATCGAAACCGCTCTCCGGGCGTTGCCCGCCGTAGTGCGCGATATTCCGGACGTGACGTATCTGGTGCTCGGCGCCACCCACCCGCACATCCGTGCGCAGAACGGCGAAGCCTACCGAGAACAGCTCACACAGTTGGCCTCCGATCTTGGCGTGGAGGACCATGTCCGTTTCGAGGATGGCTTTGCCGAGCTCGACCTGATCACCTGCGCGCTGGCCGCCGCCGATCTTTATCTCGTTCCATATCTGAACCGCGAGCAGATTGCCTCGGGCACGCTCGCCTATGCCTTCGGTAACGGCAAAGCGGTGGTCAGCACGCCATTCTGGTACGCCGAGGAGCTCCTCGCCGAGGGACGCGGCGTCCTCGTACCATTCCGCGACTCGCAAGCGCTCGGCACGGTTCTGTCGGACCTGCTCCGGGACCCGGGCCGGCGCGCTGCCATGGAGGATCGTGCTCGGGCCTATGGCGAGCAGATGCGCTGGCCGAACGTCGCGCGGACCTACGCGGACGTCTTCAGCGCGGCGATTCATTTGCATACTCGTCCTGCCCCGCTCTCTTTCCGGCCATTGCCGACGCTTACGCTCAACCACGTAGCCGCGCTCACTGACGGAACCGGAGTGTTGCAGCACGCCACGGTCGCCGTGCCCAATCCGTTCGAAGGCTATGCCACCGACGACAATGCGCGGGCGCTGCAGCTCGCCGTCCTTATCTGCGACGACCCGCAGGCACCGGCGATCGCCCGGCGAACCCTCTCATTCCTCCACTACGCCCTGAACCCCGTCACGCGGCGCTTCCGCAATTTCATGTCCTACGACCGTCGCTGGCTCGACGAGGATGGCGGCGACAATGCCCAGGCCCGCTCCGTTCGCGCCTTGGTCACGGCGGCGCACGGGCTAAAAGGCGCCCTCGGCAGCACGGCGCGGGAGATCCTCGGCCGTTCATGGGCGGCCCTGGAGCATCTCGAAAGTCCGCGCGCGCAGGCCATCGCCCTTATAGCCATTGCCGCGCGGGCCGAGCACGAGCTGATTCAGCCGGAATGGGCAGCCCTGGCCGATCGGTATGCGGGCAACCTGTTGCGCCTTCATGGCGAAAGCGTCACGCCGACCTGGCCTTGGTTCGAGGCCTATCTCAGCTACAGCAACGCCAAGTTGCCGCACGGCCTGATCGCCTATGGCCGAGTATTCGGGCAGCGTGACGCATTGGCGACGGGGCTGGACGCGCTCGGTTGGCTGGAGGAGCAGCAGACGGCGCCCGACGGCGCGTTCCTGCCCGTGGGATCAGAGCGCGTGTACGGGGCCGGCGAGGCCAGGCCGCTGTGGGACGGGCAGCCCATCGAGGCATATGCGACCGTCGCCGCCGCCCTGGAGGCACAGCGCGCGACGGGCAATGCCGTATGGCTCGCCGCCGCCCGACGCGCGTTGGAATGGCTGCTCGGCCGCAACGCCCTGAAGACGCCGCTCTACGATCCGGAAACGGCCGGTTGCCGCGACGGGCTGCACCGGGACCGCGCCAACGCCAACCAGGGCGCCGAAAGCAGCTTGGCGCTGTGGCTGAGCGTTGCGGAGTACAATCGAGCGGCGCGCTTAACGATCAGAAGCCGCGTCAGCGGCCTCTGAAGGTTGCACCCGCTCGCCAGTCATCCTGCGCACGACCGGCCGCTGCGTATCGGGATGCTCGCGCCGATCGCTTGGCGAGTGCCGCCGCGGGCTTATGGGCCGTGGGAGCGGGTCGTTTCCCTACTCACCGAAGGCCTCGTCGCCGCCGGAGCGGATGTGACGCTGTTCGCTACCGCCGACTCCTGCACAAGCGCCCGTCTCAGCGCCGTGGTGCCCTCGCCTTACGAGGAAACGCCGGGGCTGGATGTGAAGGTGTGGGAGGGACTGCATCTGGCGAACGCCTTTGGCCAGGCGGCAAGCTTCGACCTGATCCACAATCACTACGACTTTCTTCCGCTGACCTATGCGAGCCTGGTCGACACCCCCACGATTTCCACCATCCACGGCTTCTCGAGCGATCGTATCTTGCCAGTCTACCGTGCCTTCAACGGGCTGGCGGCGTATGTGAGCATTTCGGATGCCGACCGGCACCCGGACCTCACCTATCTCGCGACGATCCATCACGGTCTTGATTTCGGGGAGTTCACCTTCCGCGACTTGCCGGGCGACTACCTATTGTTCTTCGGTCGCATTCATCCGGACAAAGGCGCGGCGGACGCCATCCGGGTCGCCCGCGCGACCAACCGACCTCTCGTGCTGGCCGGCATCGTTCAGGACCAGGGGTATTTCGAGCGCGAGATCGAGCCGCACCTTGGCGAGCGGGTCCGCTATGTCGGCCCGGTCGGCCCGGAGGAGCGGGACGCGTTGCTGGGCGGAGCGCTGGGCCTGCTCCACCTCATCCATTTCGACGAGCCGTTCGGGCTGTCCGTCGTTGAAGCCATGGCGTGCGGGACGCCGGTGATCGCCTATCGGCGCGGCAGCATGGCGGAGGTGATCGCACCCGGTGAGAGCGGCGTTCTCGTGCCGGACGAGGCCGCCGCTGCCGAAGCCGTTGGATTGCTTCACACGTTCAACCGCTGGACCGTGCGCGCTCATGCGGAGAGGTTTTCAGTCGCTCGCATGGTGGAGGCTTACCTGCACGCCTATCGCGCTGTTCTAGAGCGTCAGGCAATTAATACCAGCGGGCGCTGATCAGAACCTGTGTGCCCAGTCACGCATTCCGATGGAGATAATTTTCCAGGGCTGATCGACAAGCTTGTTCCATGCGGCACAGCAGTGATCGACGATGTCGTCGTAATCGAGGAAGATGCGGTTCGACAGCCAGTTGTCGCGCATGAACTGCCAGATGTTTTCGACCGGGTTCAATTCGGGCGCCTTCGAGGGCAGAAAGAGGAGGGTGATGTTGGCCGGCACCTTCAGCTTCGGCGTCGTATGCCATCCTGCCTGGTCGAGGATGAGGACGGCGTGGGCGCCGGGATCGACGGCTTGCGCGATCTCTTTCAGATGTTCGTTCATCGCGCTGGTATCGCAGTAGGGCAGGACGAGGCCAGCGCCCTTGCCCTTCTTGGGACAGATGGCTCCGAAGATATAGGCCCATTTGGTGCGCTGATCGCTCGGAGCCGAGGGACGCGTGCCGCGCCGAGCCCATCGCCGTGTGATTTTGTTTTTCTGGCCTACACGCGCCTCGTCGGCCCACCCGAGTTCGATCTCGGTGCCCTGTGGGAGGCCCGCCTGGATCGCTGCCAGTTCCGCCGGGAAGCTTTTTTAAAATCTTCCACTTCGAACTCGTTCTGGGCGTGGTGGCGCGGGCGCGCCGACAGCTTGGCAAAGCCCATGGCCCTCAGCTCGCGGCCGACGGTCGTCTCGTCAACCTCGATGCGGAATTCTTCGAAAAGCCAGCGCGCCAGATCTTTACGCCGCCAGCGAACAACGCCGTGGATCGCCGGGATGGGGCCACGGTCGACCACATCGGCCAAGGCCCGGCGCTGGGCTTCGTTCAGCTTCGGGCGGTTGCCCGGCGCCTTGCCGGTGATAAGGCCGGCAGGGCCGTGGGCATTGAAGCGCAAGACCCAGTCACGGATGATCTGCAAGGTGACGCCGCCGATCCGGGCCGCGTCGCTGCGCGAGCCGCCATCGTATATCACGGACACCGCCAGCAGGCGCCTGGTCTGGGCTGCATCTTTCGTGGCCTTCGCCGTTTTCCTCAGCGTTGGCCCGTCAAAATCCGTGCAAAGCGGGACGGGTATCTGGTCGGCCCCCACCGAGTGGTCCGGGGCAAATCTTAGAGCCTGAGCGAAAAGGAGTTGAGCGATATCAGCAGGTTGTGATTCCCCTACGTTGTCGAGACGATGAGGAATCGAGATGGCCTGGGATGATACCGCTCGGCTTGAGCATAGCCGCAGATGCGTTCGCTATCCAAGCGATTTGACGGATCGGGAATGGGCGTTGATCGGGCCGATGCTGCCACCGGCCAAGCGCGGCGGCAGGCCGCGGACGACATGTCTGCGGGAGGTGATGAACGCCATCCTCTACATCGCGTCGAGTGGTTGCCAGTGGCGCATGTTGCCCACGGATTTTCCACCAGCCTCCACGGTTCGCGGCTATTTCTACGACTGGCGCGACAGCGCGCTTCTTTCAACGATCAACGGCCTTCTGGTGATCGACGCTCGTGAACTGGAAGAGCGTGAGGCCANGGATTTTCCACCAGCCTCCACGGTTCGCGGCTATTTCTACGACTGGCGCGACAGCGCGCTTCTTTCAACGATCAACGGCCTTCTGGTGATCGACGCTCGTGAACTGGAAGAGCGTGAGGCCAGTCCGACAGCGGGGGTGATCGATAGCCAGAGTGTCAAAACCACCGAAAGCGGTGGCGTTTGCGGTTATGACGCGGGAAAGAAGGTCAAGGGCCGCAAGCGCCACATCGTGACCGATACGCTCGGTCTGATGCTGACGGTGGTCATTCATTCCGCCGACGTCCAGGACCGTGACGGCGCCACGACGGTGCTGAAGTCCCTGCGCTATCGCTTGCCGTGGCTGCGCCACATCTTTGCCAAGCCTGCCCCGGACTTGATCCGGGGGCGGCTATGCCGGCGACAAGCTGAGGCGCTCGCTGCGCGGACACGGCGACTGGACGATCGAGATCGTCAAGCGATCGGACACGGCCAAAGGGTTTGAGGTTCTGCCCCGCCGCTGGGTGGTTGAGCGAACCTTCGCCTGGCCCGGCCGATGCCGCCGTCTCGCAAAAGACTGGGAACGATCAATCGAAAGCGCGACCGCCTGGACCCTCATCGCCAGCATCCGCATGCTCACGAGGCGCATCGCAAGATATTGGATCTATTGCTGAACTTTTGAATCAGGCTCTTAGTGCATGACAGGCCTTGGCGCCAAGGCTGGCGTGGCCGGTGAAGCCGGGCCGGATGGCGAAGCCGGCCATTGCACGACCTTGGGTGCCGGCGGACGGTAACCCAGCGATGAGTGCGGGCGTGCGGTATTGTAATGGCGCCGCCAGCTTTCGATCACCACCTTGGCCTCGGCCAGCGAGTAGAAAATCTCGCCGTTCAGGAGTTCGTCTCGAAGTCGGGCGTTGAAGCTCTCGCAATAGCCGTTCTCCCAGGGGCTGCCAGGCTCGATGAACGCCGTCTTGGCGCTGACGGCGAGGATCCATTCGCGCACTGCCTTGGCTATAAATTCCGGCCCGTTGTCCGACCGGATGTGGGTTGGCACGCCGCGCAGGATGAACAGGTCGGTCAGAGCGTCGATGACGCTGATCGAATTCAGCTTGCGGTCGATCCGGATCGCCAGGCATTCCCGGGTGAACTCGTCGATGATGTTGAGCATGCGGAATTTCCGTCCATCATGGGTTCGGGCCTCGACGAAGTCGTAGGACCAGACATGGTCGCGATACTCCGGCCGAAGACGGACACAGGATCCGTCGTTCAGCCAGAGCCGACCCTTCTTCGGCTGCTTTTGCGGCACTTTCAGCCCCTCCCGTCGCCAGATGCGTTCGACCCGTTTGACGTTCACCGTCCATCCGGCCTCCTGCAGCAGCGCCGTGATCCGGCGATACCCATAGCGGCCATACTGGGTGGCGAGCGCGATGATATCGGCGGTCAATTCCGCCTCATCTAATCTGCCGGTCGGCGTCTTGCGCTGCGTCGAGCGATGCTGCCCGAGCACACGGCAAGCAAAGCGTTCGGACACATTGAACGTTGCCATGACGTGGTCGATACAGCGCCGGCGGCGGGCGGGGCTTAGAAGTTTCCCGAGGCAGCCTCTCGAAGGATCAGCTTTTCCAGGGTCAAATCCGAGACCGCCTTGCGAAGTCGCTCATTCTCCTTCTCCAGATCCTTCAGCCGTTTTACCTGGCTGCCCTTCAGGCCGCCGAACTCCTTGCGCCAGCGATAATATGTGAACTGTGTCACGCCAATCGCGCGGACGGCCTCGGCGACCGATCGGCCTTGCGAAACCAGGGAATGTCCCGGTCTCTGTTGAAACTCTGAAGTGGGCGGCGTTGCCCGCCTTGAGCCGTTAGGCTCGGGGTGCCGATTCCACTGAGGAGAGCAACGCCATGAAGAAA
>NZ_JAYXIH010000036.1:0-44372 GCF_036016755.1 Aurantimonas sp. A3-2-R12
ACGCGGCCGGCGAGACCGCCACTTTGGTCAAGCTCATCCGCGTCACCATGCTGGCGCCGGTGGTGCTGGTGTTCACGCTGGTGTTCCGCGCCACCCACAAGAGCGAGGCTGAGGCCGGCAAGCGGCCGCCGCTGATCCCCGGCTTCGTGCTCGGCTTTCTGGCGCTGGCCGCGCTCAACTCCTTCGGCCTGATCCCCAGGCAGGCGGCCGACATTACCGCCGACGTCTCCGGCTGGGCGCTCTTGTTCGGCATCGCCGCCGTCGGCATGAAGACCGCGCTGAAGAGCATCCTCGCCGTCGGCCGCGAGGCCGTCCTCCTCGTCGTCGCCGAGACCGTCTTCCTCGCCGCCTTCATCCTCATCGGCATCAAGTATCTCGGCTGAGCGGACGCCGTGTGCTGAACGGTCGTCACCGACATTTTAAGCCCGATTTATCCCCGCGCCGCCGCGCTCGCTTAGCCTGAACCCGTCACGAGACGGGGAACGGCGCGGATGGAGCAAGGAAACGCATACAGGATCGGCCCGGATTCTCTGGGAGAGCTGCGCCGCGGCTTCGCGGCCTTGCGCCTCCATCTGGCGGCCGCGCGCTTCGCGCTCCGGATCGAGACCCGCTACGATCCGAACCAGCCGCGCGTTCCGGCCGGCAATCCCGACGGCGGTCAGTGGACCCGCATCGGCGAACGCGTCGCGCAGGCGCGCGGGCCGAGAGGTACATCTCCCATTCGCGTCGGGGGACGACTACTCCACGCGACTCCGGCGCAACAGATGCGCCTCGCAGTCACAAACCGAGACCGTTTAGATGCGCTACGCCGACTACGCGGGGTCGATCCAAATTGGCGACCAACGCCGCAGCTCTATGAGACAATCGAAGGGGCGATCGCGGCAAACCATGCCATCGCGCGCGAGGCACGTGAACGATATTTGCTTTTGCGAGGGCAAGGCATTGGGTTTGGGCAATATTACAGAGAATCCAGCCCCGCACGGAATTCCAGTAGGAGTTTCACGCGGACGGAACGGGAGGAGATCAACGATCTTGGGAGGAAGTACGGCTGTCATACCTGCGGGACGAAAGACCCTGGAACCTTGTCAGGTAATTTTTTCATTGATCATCAACTCCCGACAGCTTGGAATCCCGTCGGCCGCCCACAGCGATTAGCGCCACAATGCAAGACCTGTAGCGCGCGACAGGGTGGGTGGCTCAGAAATAACAAGAGGGATCGATAATGACGGATTCCATTCAACTCGCTCCTCCAAACTCCCTCTTTTTTCTGTCGGACATAGAGGATGACGGAGCAGGACCGGAATTCGTCGCGGATCGCCTGATCCTGTCGACCCCATCCTGCATCTCGATCGGATGTCTCGCCTTTGTCGACGGCAAGACGACGTTGACGCTGGCGCCATCGACGGAACTCGATCTGAAGCTGCCGCCAGCGTTCACCGGCTTCCTGAAAACACCCAATCGTGGTGTGCGTATCTCGACGGTCGAGCATCCGTCGCTGCTGAGACTGACAACGGGCACACTGTCGAGCAAAGTCCGAATCTGGGTCAATCGGCCCATCGAACCGGACCGCATTATCATCGGGGTTGGAGCGGCCTCCTGAGAAATGCTCCCCCGCGTGACCCGGCCGCCTTACGTACTCTCCGGCACGAACGCCTGCTCCATTTCGCGGCGCAGGTCATAGGCCCTGGAGCCGGTGGGCGCCTCGATGTCGGCGTAGGTCACCGGCGAGCCCGCATCGACCGGCCGGGTCAGCGTCACGCGATGGGCGAGGCCGATCGGCAGCGCGCCGTTAGCGAAGCTCCGGGCCGCCGGTATAGCCTTGCCGTAGACCGTGTAGCCGCCTTCCCCGTCGAGAACCTCGCCCGCGCGAAGGTCTCGCTTGGCGATCGCCACCGCGTCGCCGCGCCAGGTTTCCGACACGCCGGTCGCCTCGCCGCGCAGCGCCGCGTTGAGCACCGAGATCGACAGCTCCAGTCCGATCAGGTGGAAAGGCTTGTACATCGCGGCGTAGCGGCCGGTGGCGTCGGTCGGCAGCCCATATTGCTTGAAACAGGCGGCGGCGTAGTCATTCGGCGCTTTCAGGACGACATAGACGCCCCAGCGCAGATCCCGATAGACCGGCCGGCCGTCCCGCTCCAGCGAGGAGACGACCTCGACCATTCCGTCGCGGTCGAGTTGCCCGCCAACGTCCCGGGGGCGAAGGATGTGGGCGAGATCGTCGACGCCGCAGGGCGGAAATGTCAGCCCGTCATCAGGCACCGACAGATCGCAGGCATTGGCGATGGCGGCCATCTCGATCGCCGACTTGGTGCCGTCGAGAAAGGAGTTGAACATCTGTGGGTTCATGCCGGCCGCGGCCGCCTCCTCCGGCGACAGACCATAGTGGGTCCAGACGTCGTCGGGCGTCACCTGGTGATAGGCTGGCAGATATTTCGTACCCTTGCCCGCCGCCGCGATGGTGAAGCCGGCCGAGCGCCCCCAGTCGACCATCTCGGCGACCAGCGCCGGTTGGTCGCCATAGGCCATCGAATAGACCACACCGGCCTCGCGGGCGCGCCGGGCCAGAAGCGGACCGCAGAGAACGTCCGTCTCGACATTGACCATGACCAGATGCTTGCCCGCGGCGATACATGCCAGCGCATGGGTAACGCCGGCCTCCGGCATCCCCGTCGCTTCGATCACCACCTCGACCCCCTCGGCCGAACAGGCATCGACGCCGGAATCGACGAACCGCGTTTCGCCGATCCGCGCCTCGTCCCAGCCGACATTCCGGCAGGTCTGACGCGCCCTGTCGGTGTCGAGGTCGGCGATGACCGCGACCTCGAGGCCCGGAATTGTCGGCACCTGCGACAGGAACATCGAGCCGAACTTGCCGGCGCCGATCAGCGCGACCGTAACCGGCCGGCCATCCTCACGGCGGCGGCGAAGCAAATGTTGCAGATTCAAGCGGTCGGCTCCTCTCCTCCCGGCGCGTCTCGACCTCCATCGAACGAAGCGCCTGTCTTCCCCGACCGGACGGTACGCGGAGCTTACGTTTCAGGCAACGGGGCGCGGTCTAGCGGAATCGCGCCGCCAGTTCCGCCGCCAGCGCCGCGTCCTCGGAATCCCGTTCCACGCTATTCGAGCGCACCAGACAGGCTTCCGACTTTAGGATCACCCCATCGGTGAGGATCTTCAGATGGTTGGCGGTCAGCGTCGATCCGGTCGAGGTGATGTCGACGATGATGTCGGCCGAACCTGCCGCCGGCGCACCTTCGGTAGCACCCAGGCTCTCGACGATCCGATAGCTCTGGATGCCATGCAGGCGGGTGAAGAAGCTCTGTGTCAGCCGCCAGTATTTGGTGGCGATCCGCAAGCGCCGCCCATGCCGGGCGCGGTAGGAGCCGGCGACGTCGCTCAGATCCTCCATCGTCTCGACATCGACCCAGGCATCGGGGACGGCGACGACGACGTCGGCATGGCCGAAGCCGAGCCGCGCGACGATCTCGACGGCACTGTCGGGCTCGGCAATCGTCTCGCGGACCAGATCCTCGCCGGTGATGCCGAAATCGATCGCCCCGTCGCGCAGCTCGCGCGCGATCTCCGAGGCCGACAGAAGCAGCACCTCAAGCCCCGGCGCGCCGCTGACCACGGTGCGGTAACTGCGGGCGTTTTCGGCCGTCGCGACGCCGATGCCGGCCGTGCCGAGCGCCGCGATCGCCTTTTCGTTTAACCGCCCCTTGGACGGGATCGCCAGCGATACGGTCATGATTGGCCTCCCGCCTGGCCGGTCGCGGCGCCGATGCGGTCGAGCCAGAGCGCGAAGCCGACGGCCGGGATCGGCGCCGGCGCGCCCAGCATCGTCAGCAGACGATCGTAGCGCCCGCCGCCGGCCAGTGTCTCATCGGAGCCCTTTTGCCGCGCCTCGAAAACCAGCCCGGTATAATAGTCGATCGGCCGGCCAAAGGCGGCGCGATAGCGCACCGACGCCAGATCGACGCCGGCGGCGCGCAGCGCCAGATTGCGGGTCTCGAAGAACACAGCCGCGCGGCCGAGATCGAGATCGGCCGATTCCGCCACACCGCGAAGCCGGTCGCCGGCCTCCCCGAGCGGGCAGTCGATCGCAAGGAACTGCCGCAAAAGGTTCAGCGGCGCGTCGTCGAGCCGCGCCTCGGCGACGGCAAGCTTTTCGATCAGCCGCACCGCGACCTCGCCGGGCGAGCGGCCGGCATGGGGCGGCAGGCCGGCCTCCTCCATCCGCGTGCGGATCGTGCGTGTCAGCGCCCCCTCCTCGCGGCGGCGGGCGAGATCGGCAAGCTCCGGATTGAGCCGCTCCAGCGTGCCGGCACCGCCGGTTGCCAGCGCGTTGAGCGCCGCGTCGAGCAGCCCGTCATGGCCGAAAGTGCGCACCAGCCGGCGCTGCCAACCCTCGGGCAGGCCGAGCGCCTTCAAGAACGCCTCGAACAGACCCTGATCGCCGAGCACGATGTCGAGGTCGGCCGGATCGACGCCGCAGGCGGCAAGCCCCGCCAGCGCATCGGCCAGCGCCCTTGCGTCGGCGGTGGCGCGGTTGGCCTCGCCGAGATCCTCGATGCCGGCCTGGAAGAACTCGCCCGGCCCGCTCGGCCGCTGGCGGAAGACGAGGCCGCAATAGGAATAGCGGCGCGGCAACGCCTCGCCGGCGCCGACATGGCCGAGGCAGACGGGAATGGTGAAGTCGGGGCGCAGGCACAGATGCTCGCCGGCCTCGCCGCGGGTGAGGAAGATGCGGCGGCGCAGCGCCTCGCCGGCGGTGTCGAGATAGGGGTCGGCCGGCTGGATGATCGGCGCATGGACGCGGCGCGCCCCGCGTGCCTCGAACAGGGCGCCGAGCGCGGTCTGGAACGGAGCGGGCGCGGTGTCGCTCACTGGCTCAGGCTCCGGAAGCGCCGGACGCGCGACCTTCGGCGTGGCGCGCGAGAATGCGGCGGACGGCCTCGATCATCTCACCTTCGTCGACCATCTCCTGGCCGGCGCGGGCCTCGCGCCATTCGGCGTTGTCCTCGATGGTTTCGGCGATGCGCTTGCCTTCGATCAGATCCTTGATCTGAACCTTTCCGGCCGCCTTTTCGTCGCCGCCCTGGATGATCACGACGGGCGCGTTGCGGCGGTCGGCATATTGCAGCTGCTTGCCGAACTGTTTGGGGTTGCCCTGGAAGACCTCGACCGGCACCGGCGGCTTCGACGGATCGTCGTTGAGCGCGTCGCGCAGCTTCGTCGCCATGGCCTGATAGTCGGCCATGCGGTCGCGGTCCATCACCGTGACGACCACCGGGCCGGGGCGTTCCGACACGTCGAGACGGCCGAGATTCTTCAGCGCCGTCTGCAGCCGCGAGACGCCGATGGAAAAGCCGGTCGCCGGCACCGGCTGGCTCATGAAGCGCGAGACGAGACCGTCATAGCGCCCGCCGCCGCCGACCGAGCCGAACTGGACCTTCTGGCCCTTGTCATTGACGACGTCGAACAGGAGCTCAGCCTCGAACACCGGGCCGGTGTAGTATTCGAGCCCGCGGACGACGGATGGGTCGATGCGGATGCGGCGGCTTCCATAACCAGCCTTTTTAAGCATAGACGCGATAGATTGAAGCTCCTCTATGCCCGACATACCAGTATGAGAGTGGCCGACGATGTCCTCCACGCTGCCGGCAGCACTGATGTTGTCGTAATACCGGCCAGGTTTGTCGGCCGACGTCCATTCATCAGCGAATTTGTCGGCAGAAAGTGCTGCGATCGCCTCCTGCGTCTGATCCTCGAATGTCTTTCCATCAAGCGCGCCGTCGGCGGTGGATGACCAAGCTCCTTCCAAAGTCAGCAACGTCAGAAGAGGTTTGACTTGGCTATCCGCGAGTCCGGCCCCCGGCGTGAAATCGCCCTCGCCTTCCCTGCCGCCATCCCACCGCCCCGTCCCGAGCAGTAGCCGCACGCCCTCGACACCGAACTTGTCGAGCTTGTCGATCGCCCGGAGCACCGTGAGCCGGCGGCCGGCGTTCTCCTCGCCGCCGAGGCCGATGGCTTCGAGCACGCCATCCAGCACCTTGCGGTTGTTCACCCGGATCACATACTGGCCGCGCGGAATCCCCAGCGCCTCCATCGTGTCGGCCATCATCATCGCCATTTCGGCGTCGGCCGAGACGTTCGGCGCGCCGACGATGTCGGCGTCGAACTGCATGAACTGGCGGAAGCGCCCCGGCCCCGGCTTTTCGTTGCGGAAGACAAGCCCCGCCCGGTAGCTGCGATAGGGTTTCGGCAGGGTCTCGTAATTTTCCGCGACATGGCGGGCGAGCGGCGCGGTGAGGTCGTAGCGCAGGCTCATCCACTGCTCGTCGTCGTCCTGCAGCGAGAACACGCCGGCATTCGGCCGGTCGGCATCGGGCAGGAATTTGCCGAGGGCGTCGGTGTATTCGAATAGCGGGGTCTCGACCGGCTCGAAACCGTAGGTCTCGTAGACCCGCCGGATGGTGGCGAGCATGTCGGCCTCGGCGCGCAGATCGTCGGCGGTCCGATCGACAAAGCCGCGCGGCACCCGCGCCTGCACCCTCGTCGGTTTCTTCTTCTTTTCAGCCATGATGACGCAGCGATCCGGATGGGTTCGATGGGCGCGTGGGGCGCCGACAGTTGCGGGCGTTCCCGTAACCCGTGCTGCAAATTTCGGCAAGGCGACGGGTTTGGGTGGGGGCGCCATCGGGCATGGCTGGGTGACATCGGATGGCTGGACGTCGCCGAGATCGGCGCCTTCTCGCCCCTTGTGGGAGAGAAAGCCTTTTCGCGGCCTTATGTATCAAAAGCACCAACTCTGAAATAGCACAAAAGCCTTGAATCCCATAGCCTAGAGGCATGGGAGAACCACACGTTATATCGGCATTGGTAGCCAAACGAGCCGAACTGGACGGGCAAAGCATTGCCTTTGATAAGCAGAAAGCCAAAATCCGTGCCGACATTCGCCACATCGACAATGCGCTGGCCATATTCGGCTACAGAGACCCGCCAAGAGCAATCAAGCCGAAACAGCACAAGACCTACAGGTTCAAGCGGCGCGAACTGTCTATGCTGATACGTGAGTATGAGGGCGGTACCAATCGGGACGTTGCCTTGAGGATCATCCAGCGCAAGGATTGGGATGCCGAGGACCGAGAGCTTGTCGCAAAGATTTCCGATAGCGTGAAAAGCGCGAAGCAGTATCAGGCGCGGATGGCAAGGTGCCGCCCGTAGGGTGGTTGGCTTAGGCCGCCGCCCGCTGCCAATACCCCTTCCAAACCCGGCTGACACCATGCGCCATCACCTTTCCGAGAACGTCGGCGGCGTTTTCGCCGTTTGAGTTGCGGCGGTTGTCTTCCAACCATGCAGCGTGGTTTGCGTACTGGTGCAGGTACTGCGGCGAAACGTGGTGGTGCTGGCCGGTCACCATGCGGCGAAGGCGCGAGAAATAGCTCTCCACCCAATTGGTGTGCTTGCCGTGGTCGCTGTAGCACTCGGAATGATTGACCCGTTCGGTTTCCCATCCGGCGTGCAACATATCCCAATGGCTCGCCTCGTCGGCGTGCATGATGGCCAGCCGGTCAACGTGACGTTTTGCCAGTGCAACGCCTTCGGCTTCTGACATGGTCACGAAAGGACGGGTGCGGCCAAGGCGCTCACGGAAGGCCACCACAACGCGGCGCTTGCCGGTCTGGTGTTCCGCAAGGCGGCGATCAACGCGGTTTTCCTTGCGGTTCTCAGGGCGGATTTTGCCCCCGAAATATGCGCCATCAACTTCAACTTCACCGTCCAGCGGCGCATTGTCCTGAACTTCCAGCGCCAGAGCTTCACGCAGCTTGTGAGCCAGCACCCATGCGGTCTTGTATTGCACGTCCAGATCGCGGGAAAGCTGGAGGGCCGACAGGCCCTTCACGGCATTGACGAACAGGCAAACCGCGCCAAGCAGATCGACAAAGCCAAGCTTGCGGCTGGCAAAGATCGTGCCAGAGGTCACGCTGAATTGCGAACCGCAAGCGGCGCACTTGAACTTGCGGCGGGTGTTGATTTCGTAATGGTCAAGGCAACCGCACTTCGGGCAAACCGGAGCGCCGTCCGTTGCGGCCCAGCGCAGCTTTTTGAAGACCTGATAAGCCTTGTCCTCACCACCCTTGTAGATTTCCTTGAGGGAGAGTGTGCGGGCTTGAGCCGAGAGAAGAAAGTGTTGTGCCATTGTCATCGTTTCCAGTGCTTATACACTAGATATGATGATTGTGTGTCATCTTGTCAAGGGTTTTAGCATCATATATGATGACAATATCACTATGGAGAATGACAAATGGTAGAGCGGACAGACTGGGAAGCGAAAGCACGCGGTATCTTACGCGCAGAAATGGCAAGGCAGAACGTCAGCTATTTACAATTGGTTGAAAGGCTGGAATCCATTGGTGTCACTGAGGATGAACGCAATCTGAGGAACAAGGTTAGCCGTGGGAAATTCACAGCCGCCTTTATGCTGCAATGTCTAAGCGCTCTTGGTTCGCGGGACTTGCGCTTGGGCTGATATTTCTAGCCTGGCTAGGATACTTCGCTTGGAATGGTTGGAGGGGATATCAAGTCTATCAATTGGAACACGCTGACCAGCGCGACAAAGCCGCCGATTACCAAAATGAAGGTACAGATCAGTATATAAGGGCTTGTTCTGACCATCCCGATTTTTTTCTCAAGATTGCGTGTATTGTTCAAGCCGTAGACGCCAACCGCCAAGCACAAAGAGCCAAATATGATTTGGAGGCACAGCAGGACATGGCGGAATTCGCCTATGGAGGTCTGCTTGTTTCCGTGTTCGGTCTTTTTCTTTCCTTTGTTGGCGTTATTTTCATAGTCATCACACTGCGATCCGCACTCGAGGCGAACCAAATTGCCCGCGAAGAGCAGAGAGCTTGGATTGACTTCGAGTTCGCCGACGAATTGAAACTCCGACATATCCAAACGATCGTTTGGGCAAATTCCGATGGATCTACGTACGAAGAACCGTGGCCAGATCAGCCCGCCTCGATTGATTTCAAAGTTCTTGCCAGAAATATCGGAAAATCTGTAGCCGAAGACATATCTCTCAAGATTCTTGTTTTGAAGGGAGAATGGAACTACGATTACAGCCCTCTCGGCAAAGGACTGTATACAAGGCTCTTCGACAAATTCGCCGGGCAGGGATTTGCTTCGCATGTGTTCCCGGGGCAACCCCTTAGTCTCGCGTCTAGTATAGGCCTTGACCCTGAATCCATTTCTGAGCCGATAGGTGGACACCAGCTTCTCCCTAGGATCGCTGTTTACGCCACCTATCGAACGAGCGGCGACCCCACGATCAGAGAGACCGGCAAGATATTCTTCATGGATGTTGGCCGTGAGAATTTTGATATCACATTCAAATCCGGTGAGAACTACGATGGGCGGGCCGTTTCTCACTCCGCGAATGAAAGCGTCACCTACATTACTTGATGCTGCCCCAATGGGGAGAACAGCAAGGAGTGCTGCGGCCCACGCCGCGCGCGCTCTCACGCCGACGCCCCTACATCACCGCCTCCACCGGTCGGGCTTGGTGCTTTTGATACATAAGACCGGAAAAGTCGCCCAACACCCACCCATCCTTCACCCTCGACGATGAGGGCGCCGGCCTCTGAGCTTCGTCACCCCGGCTCATGGCGGGTATGACGACTGCTTTGAACGATTTCGCCAATCACCGAGGCGAAGGATGATGCTCGGCATATCGGCTCGGCGCCTTCCCTCCCACCCCCTTCGACGGGCTCAGGAGGGCAAGGAGGAGCCCTGGCCTGCAACGTTTCCGGCATCTTGAGGCCCCGAGCCGGGCAAAGAACCAGAACACAGGTCCCCGACATCCGCCTCTTCGCGCCGAACTTATCCCCGTCGTCCCACGGTCCCGTAGCATCGGGACGGTCGGTGGCGAGGGATGGGCATGGGAAGACAGGAGGCCAGGAAGGACAGTGCGGCGACGAGCCTGCCGCTCGCCAGCTTGCGAGCCCAGATCGCCGGACTGCGCGTCACCGTCGCAGTGCTGCGGCTGAAATCGCTGGCCTTCAAGGCCGGCTTCCGCCCCGGTCAGGAACGCCACCCGAAGGGCAGCGGACGCGTCTCCGGCCGTTGGCGGCGCGAAGCTACCCGCAAGCCTTTGGAAGTCGATATCCCCGGCCCCAGGAAGAAACCGGCGGCCGATGGATCGCCGAAGACGCCGCTGAAAAGCCCGCGACTGAAACTGCCGAAGCCCGGCATCGGCCACAATGGCGGCCCGCCGCTGGAGGACCCGCCGACGATTCCCAGGCAGGAACCGCCAACGCGGCGGCTCCGCCATATCGTGGTGAAGGCTGTGGTTCGCTTCGCCGCGCGCGCCTTGAGCCGCGGAGCAGCGGGTCCGATAGGGGTATTGCTGACGGCGATCGAGGTCGCACGGTGGATGCAAACCTACTATTCTTGGATCGAGGCCTATTTCGACGCGCCGAAAACCCTGACAGAACTCCAGCGAGGCGCGACTCGGGGTAAACGCGACGGGTATGATATCCACCATGTCGTTGAGGAGGATGCGGCCCTTAAGGATGGTTTCCCCGACTCGACCGTGAATGGAGCGGCCAACCTCGTTCGCATCTCGCGGCTTAAGCATTGGCAGATCAACAGCTGGTTTCAAAAGCCAAACCTCAATTATGGCGGGCTCACACCTCGACAGTTTCTAAAGGGGAAAAGCTGGGAGGAGCGGTTGAAGATCGGGCTCGACACGCTGAAGAAAGAAGGGATTCTCAAGCCGTGAGACCGATCAATCTGACGACCGCGAGCGTCGACGTTCTCGTCGCCTATTTTGCCGAGCTGGGAGTGGCGGAGGACGAGGCGGAGTTGCGAGCCGTCCAAACGACGATCAACCGGCTGGTGCGGCGGCGATTTGCCGTGGAGAACGAATTGAAGGCGCGCGCCGGCGATCAACGGCGCCAGCTCAGCCGCTATTTCAACCATCCGAATATTCAGGTGCAGCTGAACGCGGCGACCGCGACGCTCGCATTGTTTCCGGCGGAGGCGCGGCGCAAGATCGAGGAGATCGCGAGTTGGAAGGTCGGACCCTATGAGCTGGAGGCTGGCATGCGATTGGCCGCTTTGGACGACGGAACCTTCATCCCGCAGTAGCGATCCTACGTTCGCACCGGCCGCGCGAATGCCGCGCGCTCGGCCTCACAGGCCACACGCACGCAGCAGCCCTCGACATGGTCGTTGACGAAGCCCATCGACTGCATGAAGGCATAGACCGTGGTCGGGCCGACGAAGCTGAACCCGGCCTTCTTCAGAGCCTTGGACAGACGCGTCGAGGCCGGCGTTACCGGGTTGGCGGCAAGCCAGGCGCCGGTCAGGACCTCCGGCCGTTCGTCGGAACCGGGTTCATGCGCCCACAGGAAGGCGGCGAGCGAGCCGTGCTCGGCGCGGATGTCGCGCGCGCGGCGAGCGTTGTTGATCGCCGAGACGATCTTGCCGCGATGCCGGATGATGCGGGCATCGAGAACGAGGCGCTCGATGTCGGTCTCGGTCATCGCCGCGACCCGGTCGATGGAAAAGCCCTGGAAGACTTCGCGGAAGGCATCGCGCTTTCTGAGGATGGTCAGCCAGGAGAGCCCCGCCTGAAACCCTTCCAGGCAAAGCTTTTCGTAAAGCCGGTCGTCGTCGGCCGAGGGGCGGCCCCATTCGCGATCGTGATAGGCGCGATAGGCGGAGTCGCCGCCGTGCCAGGCGCAGCGCAAGAGGCCATCCTCGCCGCGGATCAGGCCGGCGGGAACGGGTGCGTCGAGGGCGGACGGCTGCGAAACGGTGGCGTTCATCGGGGCAGTCATCGCAGCCCTCATTGTGGGGGGCAAGTACGCTCTTGTGCGCTCCTGCCAACCTACGGCGATAAGGAAGCATTAACCCTACCGCGATCTTGCTGAGCGTCCGCATTCGATCCGTCCGCGAATTTACGGTTTTCTCGTTCTTTCCCGCCAGTCTGGGCATCAAGGGGCCTCGTGCCCCGCGACCGATCAACGGAACGAGTCCCATGAAGCGAACGAAAGCCTGCTTGATTCTCGCGGCCTTGGTGGGGGCGTTGGCGGCCCCTTCGGCCAGCCTGGCCCATGACAGCTATCACGATCTGGCCGCCGTGCCGCTGCCGCCGCATCTCAGCGCAGAGCGGGTGTTGCAGCTCACGCCAGGCAGCGGCGTCGTACCGGGCTATTATGGCGCCGCCGTGCGGCGGCCGGACGTCGCCCGCTCCGGCGTCATTCTTGCGACGACGCCGGTGCTGATCGAACAGCCGGTGCGGATACCTACCGTCTACGCCGCGCCGGGGGCGGTCGCCGCTCCGCAGGGCGTGGTTCTAGCGCACGCCCAAGGTCGACCCGTGGCGCCGCAGCGCGCGCTCGACCCCGTGTATTTGCCGCAGGACGTCGCCTATGGCGGCAAGGAGGCGCCCGGCACGATCATCATCGATACGAAATCGAAATTCCTCTATTATGTCGGCAAGAACGGCAAGGCCCGCCGCTATGGCGTCGGGGTCGGCAAGCAGGGCTTTAGCTGGCGCGGCACCGAAAAGATCAGCCGCAGGGCCGAATGGCCGAGTTGGACGCCGCCGAAGGAAATGATCACCCGCGAGCGCAAGAAGGGCCGCATCCTGCCGGCGCGCATGGAAGGCGGCGAGGCCAATCCGCTCGGCGCGCGGGCGCTCTACCTTGGCTCGACGCTCTACCGCATCCACGGCACCAACCAGCCCTGGACCATCGGCCAGGCCGTCTCCTCCGGCTGCATCCGCATGCGCAACCAGGACGTGGTCGAGCTCTACAGCAAGGTAAAGGTCGGCACCAAGGTGATCGTCCGCTGACCGGCCGGGCGGGGCGCAGGCACGAAGTCGTGATGCGGCCTTTCGGAAACAGCACTGAATAACATAACGTAGCGGCAAGATCTGCCTGGGACGCGGCATCCGCGCTGGAAGAGGGAACGCAAGCAATGAACAAATGGACGCAATGGGCGGCGGCCGGCCTGGGAGCGGCCTTGGCGCTGGTGCTGACCGTCGAGGCCGGCGCACAGGAAACCCGGCGCTACGATTACGCCACCAATTCCTGGGTGACGGCAAGCGCCGCCACGCCCCAGGGCCGGCGGCTTTCCCAGCGCCGCCCGGCGGCCAAGTTCGAGCGGACGCAAGTGCGCATCGACACCAAGGAAAAGCCCGGCACGGTGATCGTCGATTCGAGCAAGAAGTATCTGTATTTCGTCGAGGGCAATGGCATGGCGACCCGCTACGGTGTCGGCGTCGGCAAGGAAGGCTTCGGCTGGTCCGGCCGCATGAGCGTCGGCCGCAAGGCGGAATGGCCGGGCTGGACGCCGCCCGCCACGATGATCGCGCGTGAGCGCAAGAAGGGTCGCATCCTGCCTGCCTACATGAAGGGCGGCCCCGGCAACCCGCTTGGCGCGCGGGCGCTGTATCTTTATCGCGGCGGCCGCGATTCGCTGTTCCGCATCCATGGCACCAACCAGCCCTGGACCATCGGCCAGAACATGTCGTCGGGCTGCATCCGGATGATGAACGAAGACGTCGAGCACCTCTACAGCCGGGTGCCGAGCGGCTCGAAGGTGGTGGTCATCGGTCCTCGCGGCGAGGGATCGAAGGGCGTTTATGCCGAGCGCGGCGCGGTCAAGACCGACGTCCTGTCGGCGCTGTTCGGCGGCTGATCGCCGGACCCGATCCCGGCCGGAATATCTCGGCCCGCCGGCAACGGCGGGCCGTTTCGCGTTTGGCGACAACGTTTCTTATTCAGCGGCCTGCAGAGCTGGCTCGACGCGTGGCTCGACGCCGGCAAGGCTGGCCGGCTGCTCGCCGCCGAACGCCCAGTCGAGCAACTCGACCGTATGCAGGATCGGGATTGGCGTCGCCGAGCCGATCTGCGTCATGCAACCGATATTGCCGGTGGCGATCGCTTGCGGTGCGAGACTCTCGATGTTCTTCACCTTGCGGTCGCGCAACGTGGCGGCGATCTCCGGCTGCAGGATGTTGTAGGTGCCGGCCGAGCCACAGCACAGGTGCCCTTCCGGGACATCGCGAACCGTGAAGCCGGCTTGGGCGAGCAGCACCTTGGGCGCCTGGGTGATCTTCTGGCCATGCTGCATCGAGCAGGCCGAGTGGTAGGCGACGACGAGGTCGGTCGCGTTCACCGGCAGCGGCAATGCGAGGTCCGACAGAAATTCGGTGACGTCCTTGGCCAGCGCCGAGACCTTCGCGGCCTTTTCGGCATAGGCGGGGTCGAGCCGGAGCATGTGGCCGTAATCCTTGATCGTCGTGCCGCAACCGGACGCCGTGATCAGCACCGCGTCGAGCCCGTCTTCCTCCGCGGTGCGCGTCCAGACGTCGACATTGCGGCGGGCGAAGCCGAGCGCTTCGTCCTCCTGGCCCATGTGATGGACGAGCGCGCCGCAACAACCCTCCCCCTTCGGCACCACGACCTCGACGCCGAACCGGTTGAGCAGCCGCACCGTCGCCTCGTTGATCTTCGGGTCGAGCACCGACTGAGCGCAGCCGGTGAGCAGCGCGACGCGTTTTTGCCGTGGTCCCTCGGCGGTGTGGACGGCAGGATCGTTGATCGCCGCCTTCGCCGGTACGCTGGATGGCGCGAGCCGGAGCATCGCGGCGAAGGGTTTTAGCGGCTTGATCGCGGCAAAGAGCGGCGCAAGCGGGCGGCCGAGCCGCGCCATCGTCAGGCTGGCGCGGAAGCGCGCCGGATAGGGCAGCGTCATCGCCAGGACGCGGCGGATCATCCGGTCCATGAACGGCCGGCGATAGGTCTTGGCGATATGGACGCGGGCGTGATCGACGAGGTGCATGTAGTTCACATCGGCCGGGCAGGTGGTCATGCAGGCAAGGCAGGACAGGCACCGGTCGATATGGGTGACGGTCTTTGCGTCCGCCGGCCGGTCGTGCTCCAGCATCTCCTTGATCAGGTAGATGCGGCCGCGCGGGCTATCGAGCTCGTTGCCGAGCGTGACATAGGTCGGGCAGGTCGCGGTGCAGAAGCCGCAATGCACGCATTTGCGAATGATCTGTTCGGAATGCGCGACGTCGGGATTGTCGAGCTGGGCGGGTGTGAAGGTGGTTTGCATGGTTATCCCATCTTGCCCGGATTGAGCACGCCCATCGGGTCGAACTGCTCCTTCAGCCGGCGCGACAGCGCGGCGAGCGGACCGGGCTGCGGCTGGAACACCTCTGTCGCGGTCCTGACGCTGTCGGATGCGCGCACCAGCGTCGCGTGACCGCCACCAAAGCGGGCGATTGTCTCGCGCACCAGCGCCGCTGCGGGCTCGCCCTCCAAGCGCATCCAGACGAGACCGCCCTGCCAGTCGTAATAGGCGTCGATGCCAGTTTGCATCCGTAGGCTCATGACGATCTCATGGCCGCGCGTCGGCATGACCGACAGGCGCCAGACCGGCTTGGTCGTGCCGTCGACGAAGGGCCGCACGTCCCGGACGTCGCGCCAGACCGCGCGGGATGCCTCGGCCTCGAGCGTCTCCAACGGCGCCACCTTGGCAAGCGCCGCGCCGAGATAGGCGGCGCGCGCCTTGACCGAAGGGCCGAAGCCCTCGAGCCGGATCAGCGTCGCCGCGTCCTTGCCGAGCGCCCCGCCCGCGACGCGCCCCGCCACATAGGCCGGCAGATGCGCGGCCCCCGATGCCTCGGCGGAGGAGCCCATCGCCGCCGCCATCGCTCCGGCCGCCGCGTCGTCGTCGAGACCGCGCAGCACCAGCGTCGTCTCTGTCTCGGTTTTCGGCAGCACCTTGATCGTCACGTCGGTCAGCACCGCGAGCGTGCCGTAGGAGCCCGTCAGCCCCTTGGACAGATCGTAGCCGGTGACGTTCTTGACCACCCGGCCGCCGGACTTGAACATTTCGGCGCGACCGGAGACCGCGTGAACGCCAAGGATGTGGTCCCGCGCCGCGCCCTGTTTCAGGCGGCGGGGACCGGCAAGATTGCAGGCAATGACGCCGCCGATCGTCCCCTGCCCCGGCTCCAACCCGTGCAGCGGGCCGTAGTCCATCGGCTCGAATTCGAGGCGCTGGTTGTTGTCGTCGAGCAGGCGCTCGATCTCGGCCAGCGGCGTGCCGGCCCTGGCCGACAGCACCAGTTCCTCGGGCTCGTACAAGGTGACGCCGGTCATCCTGGCCAGCGACAGCGTGCGCGCCGCCTGCACGGGACGGCCGAGGCCGCGCTTGGAGCCGGTACCCTCGACGACGAGAGGCGCTTCGGCCGACACCGCCGCGGCGACGATGTCGCGGAGATCGCCGGGCGTTTCGGGGCGCAGAACCCGCTCGTCGGATTGGGAGGCGGATTTCATCTTGCTCATCGGATCGAGGTCCGGGCGTAGAGATCGCCAACGGCGCAGGAAAAGCCGAACTCGGGCAGTTCGATACGATCGTCGGGCGAGCGGAAGATGCGGCCGCGCCAGTCGTCGGACCGAGACCAGACTTCGACGGCCATGTCCGTCTGCGAGAGGATCAGGATGTGCAGACAGTCAGGATGGTCGGCATAGCGCAGGCGCTTCGTGTGGATGTATTCATGTGTATTGGAATCCGACAAGACTTCTGCCACCAAGTGAAAGCGCTCGGCGAAATAGGGGTTGGCGCCGATGTCGTCGATCACCGCTACGTCGGCCTGTGGGCGAAAATTGGGATGCCCCTCGACCGCCAGGCCAATTTCACGGATGGCGAAAAGCTTCGAGCCCTTCGCCTCAAGAGCATCGTTGAGCCGCCGCTCGAGGTTTTGCCCGATCACCTGATGCTTCAAACTCGGCGGATGCATCATCTGGATCGGCTCCCCATCGATCAACTCCCATCGTTCGTCATCCGAGCGTGCCTCGAGAAACTTGAGGAAGCGCGCCTCGTCCATCGGCGGGGCGTCCTTCAGCGACGGCAACATCTCGATCGCGCCCATGATCAGAACCTCGGCAGGTCGGGAAACGCGACCTGCCCCTTGTGAACATGCATGCGGCCGAGTTCGGCGCAGCGGTGAAGAACGGGAAACATCTTGCCTGGATTGAGCAGGTGCTTGTCGTCGAAGGCGCATTTGACCCGCTGCTGGTGCTTCAGATCGTCCTCGGAGAACATCTCCGGCATCAGATCGCGCTTTTCGACCCCGACCCCATGCTCACCGGTCAAGACGCCGCCGACTTCCACACAGAGCCGCAAGATGTCGTTGCCGAATTCCTCGGCCCGGTGCAGTTCGCCCTCCTTGTTGGCGTCGTAGAGGATTAGCGGATGGAGGTTACCGTCGCCGGCGTGGAAGACGTTGGCGACACGCAGATCGTATTTTTCCGACAGCGCCTTCATGCCGGCGAGCACCCTCGGCAGCTGCTTGCGGGGGATGGTGCCGTCCATGCAGTAATAATCCGGCGAAATCCGCCCGACCGCCGGGAAGGCCGCCTTGCGCCCGGCCCAGAAGGCCGTGCGTTCTTCTTCCGACTGCGAGACCTTGGCGGTGACCGCACCATTGGCCTTGGCGATCGCCTCGACCTCGACAAGCAGATGGTCGACCTCGGCGGCGGGACCGTCGAGCTCGACGATCAAGAGCGCCTCGACATCGCGCGGGTAGCCGGCATGGACGAAATCCTCGGCCGCATTGATGGCGAGGCGGTCCATCATCTCCATGCCGCCGGGGATGATGCCCTTGGCGATGATCGCGGCAACGCATTCGCCGGCCTGTTCGGATGTCGGGAAGCCCAGCAGTACCGCCCGCGCCGTCTCCGGGCTTTGCAGGATGCGCACGGTCACCTCGGTGACGACGCCGAGCAGGCCTTCGGAGCCGGTCATCAGGCCGAGCAGATCGTAGCCTTCAGCGTCGAGATGCTTGCCGCCGAGACGCATCACCTCGCCCTCGATGGTGACCAACTCCACCCCGATCACGTTGTTGGCCGTCAGCCCGTATTTCAGGCAGTGGACGCCGCCGGAGTTCTCCGCGACGTTGCCACCGATCGAACAGGCGATCTGCGAGGACGGATCGGGCGCGTAATAGAAGCCCTGGCCCTCCACGGCCTTGGTGATGCCGAGATTGGTCACGCCCGGCTGCACGACTGCGCAGCGATTGTCATAGTCGATCTCGAGGATACGGTTGAACTTCGACAGAACCAGCAGGACGCCGTCCTCGAGCGGCAGCGCGCCGCCGGAGAGCGACGTGCCGGAGCCGCGCGGCACCACCGGGATATCCTCGGCGTGACAATATTTCAGAACCCTGGCGACCTGCTCGACCGTCTCCGGCAGCACCACGACCAGCGGCATCTGGCGATAGGCGGTCAAGCCGTCGCTTTCGAAGACGCGCATCTCGTTCGCTGCATCGACGACGCCTTCGCCGGGCACGATCGCCCTGAGCGACGTAACGATCGCGGCGCGGCGATCGAGGATCGCCTGGCTCGGCTTCGGCATCATGACCGACATGGACGGAACTCCCTAAACTGCGGCCCGAAGGTAAGCCCGCGGCGGCGCCTCGTCCACCGCGGCAGCCTTCCTGTCCCTCGTTCTCAATGATCAGCGGCGGAACGGTTCATATGCCGCTTGCGGATGCGGCGCACGACGAGCCAGACGCCGAGCAGCGCGACCGGCACGAAGGCGGCGATCAACACCGGCTGGGCGATCGGGAAACCTTCGTATTCCAGACCCTTGGCAACATAAGCGAAGAGGCCGACCACGTAATAGCCGATCGCTGCGACCGACAGGCCCTCGACCGTCTGCTGCAGGCGCAGCTGCAGCTGCGCGCGGTTGTCCATCGAGCGCAGGAGATCGCGATTCTGGTGCTCCAGTTCGACGTCGATGCGGGTGCGCAGGAGGTTGGCCGCCCGCGCCAGCTTTTTCGACAGCGTTGCCTGGCGCTCCTCGATGGACCGGCAGGTGCGCATCGCCGGCGCCATGCGCCGTTTGAGAAACGCCGACCAGCTTTCCTGACCCGGGATCGGCTGTTCCACCAGGGCGTTGAGCCTTTCGCGGACGATTTCGTCATAGGCCCGGCTCGCCCCGAATCGGTAGAGAACCGAGGCTGACGACGCTTCGACCTCGGCCGCGGCGAGAGTGATCTCCTGAAGCAGCGAGCGGCTGTCCTCGCCGCCCTCCCGCATCTCCTCGGTAATGCCGGCGAGCCGCGCCTCCAGCTGCGTGACCACCGGGCCGATGGATTGCGCCAGCGGCAGGCCGAGCAGCGCTAAAGTGCGGTAGATCTCGATTTCGACCAGCCGCATGGCGAGCGCCCCGGCGCGTGCGGGCGGCAGGCCGTCGTCGAGCACCAGGATGCGGGTCAGTCCATCGCCGTCCTGACGAAAGTCGGTCGCGGCATGGGCCAGCCCGCCATCCATGATGGAATAGCAAAAGCTCGCCTTGTCGAAGCCGGTCAGCGAGGCCTCGCCGGCCTCGTCATGGGGCCGGATTTCCAGGCGGACGCCGGCGATGAAGGGACCGGGCGCGCGAAACTCGGCGCCGAAAGGATGCCCCTCGAACGGGTCGCCGAAGCGCGCGGGCGGCGGCCCTTCCCAGGAATAGGTCGAGAACTCGGTGTGACGCTCCCAACGCAGCCGGCCCTTGCCGAAGTCGAAGGAGTGAGTTCGGGCACCGGAGGCGGGCGGCGCCACGCCTCGGCGCGTCGACATTTCGGAAAGGATCGCGATGTCGCGTTCGCCTTGATCTTCCATCATGAAAGCCAGAACGATCAGCGCGCCGGGTGTGGCGATCAGCGGGAACGGGCGCGCGTGGAGTTCGCCGAGCACCGCCGCGCGGCGCGGATCAGGCGCGAACGTCTCGAAGGCGCTTTGCTTGAATGTCGTCTTGGCCATCGTCCCTTGCGCCTTTCGTCTCGCGAGCGTGCTAGCCGAAACGAGAGATGAACGGAAGCCGCCGGGCGCGGGAAGATATTGCGGCGCGGGCGAAACGAGCCCAAAAGGAGCGGAATGGGCGCCCCGGCGCCGGGAGCTTGGCAGGCGGCATATGTGCCGCGGGAAATCATCTGGGAGAGGGTATGGCCGACATCGACAGTACAACCGATCAAAACGAAGCGAGGTCCACCACGCCCGAGGTCGCGCTCTTCGTCACTTGCCTCGTTGACCTGTTCCGGCCGAGCGTCGGCTTCGCGGCGATCAAGTTGATCGAGGATTCCGGCTGCCGGGTGAGCGTGCCGACGGCGCAGACATGCTGCGGCCAGCCCGCTTATAATTCCGGCGACCGGGCCGATACGCGCGCGATCGCCGAGCAGGTCATCGCCACGTTCGAGGGCTTCGACTATGTCGTCGCGCCGTCCGGCTCCTGTTCGGCGATGCTGAAGAAGCACTATCCCGAACTCTTCGCCGGCGATGCCGAGTGGGAGGCGCGCGCGGCGGCGTTTTCCGACAAGGTGTACGAACTCGTCAGCTTCCTCGCCGATGTCCGTGGTGTCACCGCCGTCGAAGCCAAGGTCCAGGGCACGGCGACCTATCACGATTCCTGTTCGGGTCTACGCGAACTCGGCGTCAAGGCGCAGCCGCGAAAGCTGCTCGAATCGGTCGACGGGCTCGAACTGACCGAACTGAAGGAAGCCGAGGTCTGCTGCGGCTTCGGCGGGACCTTCTGCGTGAAGTATCCCGATATCTCCAACGCCATCGTCACCAAGAAGGCCAAACATGTCGCCGCCAGCGGCGCCGACATGCTGCTGGCCGGCGATCTCGGCTGCCTGATGAACATGGACGGCAAACTGAAGCGCGAAGGCATCGCCGTGGAAGTGCGCCACGTCGCCGAAGTACTGGCCGGCATGACCGACACGCCGCCGATCGGCGGCAAGCTGTGACACGGATCGTCAACGGCGAAGCCCGCCTGCCCCTTTCCAAATGTCCCACCGACTGCCCCTATACGATCGAGCAATCGCGCGATCACGACTGGATGTCCGAGTAACCGATGCAGATCACTTCACAGACCTTCAAGGCCAATTCCGTCAAGGCGCTCGCCGACGTCGAGCTGCAGCGCGCGCTCGGCAATGTCGAGCGCGGCTTCATCGCCAAGCGACAAAAGGCCGTCGACGCGCTGCCCGAATTCGATGCGCTGCGCGACAAGGCGCGCGAGATCAAGAACCACACGCTGAAGCATCTCGATCTCTACATCGAGGCCTATGTGGCGAAGGTCGAGGCGTCCGGCGGCATCGTGCATTTCGCCGAGGATTCCGAACACGCCCGGCGGATTTTCCTCGACATCGCCAAGCGGCGGAAGGCCAAGACCGTCACCAAGGGCAAGACGATGATCTCCGAGGAGATCGGGCTGAACGAGTTTCTCGAGGCCAATGGCATTACCCCGATCGAGACCGACCTTGGCGAATACATCATCCAGCTTCGCGGCGAGCATCCGAGCCACATCATCGCCCCGGCGGTTCACGTCAACCGCGATCAGGTCGAGGCGGATTTTCGCCGCGTCCATGTCGATCTCGACCCGAAACGCGACCTGACCGCGCCGGAAACGCTGCTCGGCGAGGCCCGGCAGATTCTGCGCCAGAAATACGGCGAGGCCGACATCGGCGTCACCGGCGCGAACTTCCTGATCGCCGAGACCGGTTCCTCGGTGATCGTCACCAACGAGGGCAATGGCGACCTCACCCAGCTTCTGGGCAAATGCCACGTGGTGCTCGCCTCGATCGAGAAGCTGGTGCCGACGCTGGAGGACACCGCCCAGATTCTGCGCGTTCTCGCCCGCTCCGCCACCGGCCAGGACATGAGCGTCTACACCACCCTGTCGACCGGGCCGAAGCGCGCGGAGGACCCGGACGGGCCGGAGGAATACCACGTCATCCTGCTCGACAACGGCCGCTCCAACATGCTCGGCACCGAGTTTGAGGAGATGTTGCGCTGCATCCGCTGCGGTGCCTGCATGAACCACTGCCCGGTCTACCACGCCGTCGGGGGCCACTCCTATGGCTGGGTCTATCCCGGCCCGATGGGCGCCGTGCTCACCCCGTCGCTGATCGGCGTCGACAAGGCCGGGCATCTGCCGAATGCCTCGACCTTCTGCGGCCGCTGCGAGAGCGTCTGCCCGATGCGGATTCCGCTGCCGAAGATGATGCGGCACTGGCGCGAGAAGGAATTCGAAAGCCATCTGCAGCCGACCACCCAGCGCGCCGGCCTTGGCGCCTGGGCGTTTTTGGCGCGGCGGCCGAAGCTCTACCGAGTCGCCGTCTCCGTTGCGATGCCGATGCTGAAAGCGCTCGGCGGAAAGAAGCGCCGCTTTACGTCGCTGCCGCTGGCCGGCGGCTGGACCAAATGGCGCGACCTTCCAGCGCCCGAGGGCCGCACCTTCATGCAGGAATACGCGCAACGAACGGGTAGAGCGGAGGCCAACCGATGAGCGGCTCGACACGCGACGCGGTGCTCGGCCGCATCCGTCGCTCCAACGGCGCCCGGCCCGGCGACCCGGAGCGCCAACGCATTGTCGAGGAGCGGCTGGCCGGCGCGCCGAAGGGCATCGTGCCACAGCGCGGGCAATTGCCCCACGCCGATCAGGTGTCGCTGTTCGTCAAGATGGCCGAGAAGGCTGACGCCACGACGGCGCGGATCGCCAGCTATGGCGATCTGCCCGCCGAAGTCTCGCGCTGGCTGCGCGACAACAATTTTCCCGCAGATCTACGTCTCGCCGAGGATCCGCGCCTCGCCGGCGCCGATTTCGGCGCCACCGCGCTGACCCTGCGACGCGGCGCATCGGACGGCAACGACCTTAACGCCCTCTCCCATGCCGAAAGCGGCATCGCCGAGACCGGCACGCTGGTGCTCGTCTCCGGCGCGGAGAACCCCACTAGCCTCAACTTCCTGCCCGAAAACCACATCGTCGTCGTCAAGGCGGAGGACATCGCCGGCGACATGGAGGCGATCTTTCCCGCGGTCAGGCAGCGTTACGGCAAGGGCGAGATGCCGCGCTCGCTGAACTTCGTCACCGGCCCGTCGCGCTCCGGCGACATCGAGCAAACGCTGCTGCTCGGCGCGCATGGCCCGCGGGCGCTGCACATCATCGTGGTGGGGTGATGGAGGGGCGGCCGGCGATCAATCGAAGCGATTTCCGGCCGACATTCCCTCAGGCGAGATAGGGTCCTGTCGGAAATTCGACGCCGTCGAAAATCTCCGCCAGCGGCAGTTCGATGCCGAGCGCCGGGACCGGCGCGGCCGTGTCCATACCGGCGAGACGGCTCTCGATCCATTCGCCGCCTTCGTTCCGCTCGAAAACGAACACCTCCGGCCGGTTCGGCTCGACATAGAGGATGGTGCGGAGCGAGGCGACAGTCTTGTATTCGGCGAGCTTGCCGGCCGTGTCGAAATCCCGCGTCGTCGGCGAAAACACTTCGACAACCAAGACCGGGTCACTGGCAATGAGCCCGTCGGGATCACGAGGACCGCAATCGACGCCGGCGTCGGGGCGGCGTATTTGGCCCGGCAGGGTCTCGACGCACAGGTCGGCCGTAAAAGGTCGGCACGGTTTTCCACGCTGCCTCTGCCGGAGTTCCGCCAAGATATTCAGAACAATGTCATCATGCCGGATCGTGGCCCCCGTCATCATTTCGACCGGAAATCCGCCGACGAGCTCGAAACGCCCAGGCCGGCCCAACTGCCAGGCGAGAAATTCCTCCACCGACCAGTGACGCGCTGCCGCCTGGCTCATCGTCTCGATGTCTCCCGGGATCGTCGATCTAGGCGGGAAATGTATCACGAAACAAGCTTGCCGCCATAGAACGGGCAAGGCGTCCTGCCCGCATCGCACAGCGATGTCGGTCGGCCCCGCCAAATCGCACGACCGTCTTGGGCCGGAGTCCACCTCTGGACAAAGGCCCCGAAAGCAGGATTTGTGGCGCGGAAATCCATTCCCCGGAGTTTCTGGCCATGCCCGTCGATCCCACCGTCCTCGCCGCCTTCGTCCTCGCCTCGGCGATCCTTGTGGTCATTCCCGGCCCGAC
Source organism: Aurantimonas sp. A3-2-R12 (assembly GCF_036016755.1). Classification (NCBI taxonomy): domain Bacteria; kingdom Pseudomonadati; phylum Pseudomonadota; class Alphaproteobacteria; order Hyphomicrobiales; family Aurantimonadaceae; genus Aurantimonas; species Aurantimonas sp. A3-2-R12. The sequence continues at coordinate 23,960 of NZ_JAYXIH010000036.1, forward strand.
CATCGTCATGGTCGTCGGCCAAGCGCTTGCCCATGGCCGGCGCACGGCGCTCGCCAGCGTCGCCGGCGTCGGACTCGGCGATCTGATCGCGGCCAGCCTGTCGCTGGCCGGCGTCGGGGCGCTGCTCGCCACCTCGGCCGGCGCCTTCGCCGCGCTGAAATGGCTGGGCGCGGCCTATCTGATCACTATCGGCATCAGGATGTGGCGCTCCCCGGTGAGCTTTGCCGCCGAAGCGGCGACTATCGTCGAGACGCGCCGACGCCTCGTCTTTCGCGACGCCTTCCTGGTCACCCTGTTCAACCCCAAGGGCATCGTGTTCTTCGTCGCCTTCGTGCCGCAGTTCATCGACCCGGCGAAGCCCTATGCGGCGCAGGCAATGGTCTTCATCGGCATATTCGTGCTGCTTGGCATTGTGAACGCGTATCTCTACGCGCTGCTGGCAACGACGGCCCGCGGCTTCATCCGGCGACCGCGCGTTCTACGGTCGGCGACGCGCACCGGCGCCGCCTGCCTCATCGGCGCGGGCGTTCTCTCCGCCTTCGCGCCCCGGCCGGTTTGAGAAAGGTCCGTCCGCAGATGCCGAGTCATGACTTCCGGAGCCCCCGGCTGTTTGTTGAGAGCGATTTGTCCGAAGGGCAGGCCGTGCCCGCAACGCCGGTGCAGGCGAACTATCTCCACAATGTCATGCGCCTCGGCGAAGGCGATACGGTGCTTGCCTTCAACAGCCGCGACGGCGAATGGCGTTGCGATCTCACCAAGCCGGCCAAGAAGAAGCTCGAACTTTTGCCGCGCGAACGGGTGCGCGACCAGACTCCGCCGGCGGATCTGCATTATCTGTTCGCGCCATTGAAGCACGCCCGCCTCGACTACACGGTGCAAAAGGCCGTCGAAATGGGCGCCGGCGTGCTGCGACCGGTGATGACGCAGCATGTGCAGGCCTCGCGGCTCAATATCGAGCGGATGCGGGCCAATGCCGTCGAGGCGGCCGAGCAGTGCGGCATCCTGTCGATCCCCGAATGCCGCGAGCCGGTGAAGTTCGCCGATTTGATCGCCGGCTGGGACCGCTCCCGGCATCTGGTCTTCTGCGACGAGCGCGAGGAGGCCGAGAGCCCGATCGATACGCTGCGGGCGATACCACAGGGGCCGCTGGCGCTGCTCATCGGCCCCGAGGGCGGCTTTTCGGCGGAGGAACGCCGGGCGCTCCAGGCCGCCGAATTCGTCACCGCCATCTCGCTCGGGCCGCGCATTCTTCGCGCCGACACTGCGGCGGTCGCCGCTCTGGCCGTGCTGCAGGCGAGCATCGGCGACTGGTGTGAGGGTTGATGCCATCCGGAGCTGGCCGCCATTGAGCCACAGATGGCGACGCACAGGCCCGCCTCATTCCTCAGAGGATAGCTTCAATGCCCTTCTTCTGAGCCAGCGAGAGCAGCTTCAGGGAAGGACCACCAGGCCTCTTTTCTCCCTGTTCCCATTTGCTGACCACGGATTTGCTGACATTCAACACCTGCGCAAAAACCGCCTGGCTCATCTGCGCGGTCTCTCGAATCCCCCGGATGTCGTCAGCCGCGAGTTCCTCGACTGTCGTCAGACAGGCGGCGTCAAAGCGTCTCTTGGTTTTTCGATCGACGGCGCCGATCTTGTAAAGACCGGTGACAGCCTCGTGAGCGGAGCGAAGCGCATCACTCCGATAAGCCCGCTTGCTCTTTTCCATGGTCAATCTCTATCCATTCCTTGGTTTCGAGCAGGCGTTCGACTTGCTCGGGGCGAGATCGGCAATGATCTTGGCAAGGTCCCGATAGGTCTCCAATTCCTCGCCGGTAAGGTTCGCTCTCGCGCTCTTTGCAAACAGGTGAACGAAAACGATACGGTCCCCATACTTGTGAACGATGATGGCGCGGTGGCCTCCCGTCCGGCCTCCTTCGCCCTGTGAAACTCTTTGCTTGACGAGGTGCGCTCCAAGATCGGCATCGATCTTTCCCGCCAAGATGCGGGCCACCGATTTCCCCAACTCGGCGTCTGCCACCCCCGCCTTCCGGGCACCGCGGTTAAATGTCTTCGTCTTGAAAACCCGCATTGTAGCCTCGCGATGAACTCGTGATCAAAAACATAGCGTTCTATCCGATTCCAAGGCGACCATTCAAAATGGGCCATTTGGTCGACTGCCCAACCAGCGCTAACCGCACCCCGAAATCTATATCACTTAGTCCTATATTTCAATCGCAATTTCCGAACCCAGGTCTAACTCGGTGCCGGAACCGCAAGCACTGGCCGCACCGTCAACCCGAATTATGTTGCGATCGGGCGAAAAACTGGGCACGTCCCCACCTGAACGATGAACTCGTCCGTGCGGGCGACTCCAGGCGAAGATTTTAGAGGGCTCCTGCATGGCGCGCGACACGACCGATCTGACGCCGGTCACCTCGGTCGAGGATTTGACCGCCTATCTGAAAGGCGGCGAAAAACCGGCGTCGCTCTTCCGGATCGGCACCGAGCACGAAAAGTTCGGCTATTATATCGACGACCTCTCGCCGGTGCCTTACGAGGGCGAGCGCGGCATCGGAAAGCTTCTGGAGAAGATGCAGGCGCTGTCCGGCTGGGAAGCGATCGTCGATGACGGCCGCATCATCGGCCTCTACGGCAGCGATGGCCAGGGCGCGATCTCGCTGGAGCCCGGCGGACAGTTCGAGCTGTCCGGCGCGCCGCTGGAGACCATCCACGCGACCTGTCAGGAATCCAACGGGCACCTGGCCCAGGTCCGCGCGGTCGCCAAGGATCTCGGCATCGGCTTTCTCGGCATCGGTTCCTCGCCGACATGGACGATCGACGAAACCCCGATCATGCCGAAATCGCGCTACGAGATCATGCGACGCTACATGCCGAAGGTCGGCACGCGCGGCCTCGACATGATGTTCCGCACGGCGACGATCCAGGTCAATCTCGACTTCGCGTCGGAAGCCGACATGCGCCGCAAGATGCAGATCGGCATGCGGCTGCAGCCGGTCGCCTCCGCGCTGTTCGCCCATTCGCCCTTCACCGAGGGCAAGCCCAATGGCCTGTGTTCCTGGCGCTCGGAGGTGTGGTCCGACGTCGACAACCAGCGCTCCGGCCTCCTGCCCTTCGTCTTCAAGGACGATTTCACCTACCGGGATTATGCCGAGTGGGCGCTCGACGTGCCGATGTATTTCGTCACCCGCGACGGCCGCTACACCGACGCGACCGACGTCACCTTCCGGCAATTCATGGACGGCGCCCTCAAGGGCCGGGTCAGCGACCCCGAGCCGCAGATGGGCGATTGGGTCAACCATCTGTCGACGCTGTTTCCGGACGTCCGCCTGAAGCGCTTCATCGAAATGCGCGGCGCCGACGGCGGTCCGTGGCGGCGGATCTGCGCCCTGCCCGCCTATTGGGTCGGCCTGCTCTATGACGAAGCGACGCTCGCCGCGGTCGAGGCGCTGACGCGCGACTGGAGCTTTGAAGAAGTGTCGGCCATGCGCGCAGAGGTCCCAAGGAGCGGCTTCCGCACACCGTTCAGGGACGGCACGGTGCTCGATCTCGCCCGCGAGACGCTGAAACTGTCGCGTCAGGGCCTCGTCGCCCGGCGTTGCCTGAACGAGGAAGGCAACGACGAGAGCCATTTTCTCGCGCCGCTCGAGGAAGTGGCCGCCCGTGGCACAACGTCGGGGGAAGAGCTGATCCGGCTTTACGAAGAGCAATGGGACCGTTCGATGGAACGTGTCTTCAAGCACCTCAGCTACTGAGCCGTCGGCGGCCGCGGTCGCACGAGACGCCGCCGGGTCCCGTTCGCGCGACGTTTTGCCGCTGATGGGAGAAGAACCGGTTGCTCCGCTTTGACAGGGAGCGCATGGTGTGCCCGGATGTGGACGGGCACGCTGCGATCGAGGTCACAATGACCGATTTCTTCGACTGGCTGACTGTAGGCGATTCCGGCCTTGGCGCCGATCGTCTGGCGGATGCTTTCAAGCTCAGCCATCGGGAGATGCGAGAGACGACCGAGGCGCTGGCCCCCGCCTTCACCCTGGCGCTGCAACGCGCGATGTTGGATCCCGCCGCCTGGACTGAGCTCTCGCACCGGTTCCTGCCGTTCATGGACGGCACCACCATGCCGGGACCGGAAACCGCCAGGAGCCCGGCTGCGAAGGATCTGGCCAACGCGCTGTTCGGCTCGCGCGACATTTCCAACGCGGTGGCGCGGAAGGTCTCGCTTGCCAGCGGAATCGCTCCGGACACGGTCGAGAAGCTGATGCGCAACCTCTCGATCATGACCATGCAGACCATGGTCAAGATGATGCTCGCCAATGTCGCGCGAAATCAGCCCGCGGGGCTGGCCGACGGCAATTATCCCGGGGCGATCGCGGAAATGATGCGGCGCGGCGCCAATGCGATGGAAGCCATGGGGCGCCCATCCGACAGTCCGCAGCGCCGGCAGCCGAGCTTCCCGGGCGCGGCCGGATCGGATTATCTCGCCGGTCTTTTCGCCGATGCGCTGAATGGCAAGCTGCCCCTCATGCCGCCGGTCGCCGAGGCAACCGAGCGCCCGCCTTCGGCAAGCCGGCGCACAAGCGACGACGCCCCGCCAGCGTCAGATTTCATCCCCTTCCAGCCCTTCGAGGCTATGATGGAAGGCTTCGCGCGCGGGCTGCAATCCGGCGACGGTGCCGCGACGGACGAACCCGAAAGTCAGGCGCCCGCTCCGGAGCCCGAAGCCACCGCCGCCAGTACCTTCGACGATCTGGCCCGCGCCGGCCAGAAAATGCAGGACGACTACGCCCGCCAGATGACCGAGCTGTTCCAGCGCTTCCAGGGTGGGCTCGGAAACGACAAGGACCACTGATCGTCCGCGCTCGGGCCGGGACGAGCGCCAGTATCGTGATGCGGCAACGGGGGACGGGCGCCATGCCCGTTTGCGAACCGCGCCTCGCGCCGAGCGGCGGCTGAATGCCTTGCCGCTTGCTTCGGGTCGTCGCGCCTCCATCTTCAAGCGCCGGTCCCGCATCCACCTCAAGGTCGCCTTTTGCTCCTCACCAAATTCCTGATCATCCTCCTGCTCATCGTCCTCAACGGCTTCTTCGCCATGTCGGAGATCGCCATCGTCTCGGCGCGCAAATCGCGTCTGGAACAAATGCGGAAGGAAGGGCGACGCGGCGCGGCCAGCGCCATCCGTCTGATGGAGGACCCGACGGGATTCCTGTCGACCGTCCAGATCGGCATCACCCTCGTCGGCATCTTCGCCGGCGCTTATGGCGGATCGGTCTTCGCCGCGCCGTTGGCCGAAATGATACGGGACTGGCCGGTGGTCGGCCCCTATGCGGGCACCGTCGCCTTCGTTCTTGTCGTCGTCGTCATCACCTATCTGTCGCTGATCATCGGCGAGCTGGCGCCCAAGCGCTTCGCGCTGAGCCGTGCCGAGGCGATCGCCGTCAAGGTCGCGCCGGTGATGGCGCTGATCGCAAAGGCCGGCGCACCGCTGGTCTGGTTGCTGCGGGTCTCGACCAACGCGGTGATCCTGCTGCTGGGCGGCGATCGCGAGGACGGCGACGGCGTCACCGAGGAAGACGTCCGGGCGATGATCGCCGAGGGGACGCAGACCGGCGTCTTCAAGCCGAAGGAACGAGAGATGCTGGAAGGCGTCATCCGGATCGCCGATCGCACCGTTCGCTCGATCATGGTGCCGCGTCCGGACACGACATGGCTCGACCGGCGGGACGACGCCGACACACTTTTCGACAAGATCCTGAAGTCCGGCCATTCGCGCTATCCGGTAATCGACACCGACACCGACACGGTCGTTGGCATCGTCCAGACCAAGGATCTGCTCGAACAACAGCGCCGCACTGGCACGATCGACCTAGCCGAGGCGATGCGCGAGCCGCTCTACGTCCATGAGACGATGCCGATCCTCAAACTGCTGGAGCGGTTTCGCGCCGCCGCGATTCATATCGCGATCGTGCTCGACGAATACGGCTCCTTCGAGGGCGTTGCGACGCCGACAGACATTCTGCAAGGGATCGCCGGAGCTTTGCCGGAAGGCGAGGATGACGATCCGCGCGTGATCGCGCGCGACGACGGCTCCTGGCTGATCGACGCGGCGATGCCGATCGACGCTGTTGGAAACGCCGTGCCCGGCCTGCTCTTTCCCTCCGAGCGAGATTACGAGACCGCCGCCGGTTTCGTCCTCAATCATCTGGGGCACATTCCCGGAGTCGGCGAACGCTTCCGTTGGCAACGCTGGGACTTCGAAATCATGGATATGGACGGCCGGCGGATCGACAAGCTGCTCGTCACGGAGGCGCCGGCGGAACCCACCGCGGGACCGGGAAGCGTTGCTCCGCGTGACGCGCGATACGACGGCTGACGTCGGGATTTTATCCGCCACAACGCGAACGACCGAATGTCTGGACCTTCGGTCGTTCGCTCCGATATCACGATGGGAACGCGGGGTTGAGGCCGCTTCGGTCGTCAGTAGCAGCGGGAGTTGCGACGGCGCGCCGCGGTGAGCGCCAACCGATAGGTCGGGTCCTGGCGCCAATCGCCGCGCAGGGCGTCGTCGATGTCGCCGCGGCGAATGCCGATGTCTTTCAGCATATAATCGGGCAACTCGGTCATGGCGCGCGCATGGCGGCGATTGGCCATGGTTTTGACCATCGCACGGGCCGCTACGAGCGAAAGACGGATCGCCTGGAGGGGATGGGCGAGCGGTGTGCCGGGCCGGGGCTTGCTGATGATCGTCATGGCTGTTGTCCTTTCATAGCCATCGGTTTCAGGAAAAAAGCGGGAGCGCCGACGCGACGCCGTTTGCGACAGTGCCGAAACGCTCCCGAGTGGTTCCTGACACGATGAAAGCTATGCGATCCGAATTGATCATTCCAACGAATGTTGGTAATGTCTCGCATCGCTTTCGTTGATGGACAATCTGATGAACACACCCCTCGATCTCGATCATCTGCGGACCTTCGTCGCCATCGTCGATGCCGGCAGCTTCACCCGCGCGGCGGAGGACGTCTTCAAGACCCAATCTGCGGTGTCTATGCAGATGCGGCGACTGGAGGATCGGCTCGGCGCAACGCTGTTCGAGCGCACGGGGCGGACAATCCGGATCACCGACGACGGCTCGCGGCTCCTGGCCTATGCGCGGCGTATGTTGGCACTCAGCCAAGAGACCCTGTCGGCCTTCGACGAGGAGGCGATGCAGGGCCATGTGCGGATCGGCCTACCGGACGACTATGCCGAACGCTTCTTGCCGGAAATCCTCGCCCGCTTCTCGCGCTCCAATCCGCTGGTCGAACTTCAGATCGCCTGCGAGCCTTCGTCCAACCTGGCCGAGCACATCGACAAGGGTCGGCTCGACGTCGCGTTGGTTTCCGACTGCTTTCCCGGCGCGACACTCAGCGAAGTGGTACGGCGCGAACCGTTGCATTTCGTCACGTCGGCCTCGCACGACGTCCACAATGAAGCGGTGCTGCCGCTGGCGCTCGGTCGGCCAGATTGCGTCTGGCGGACCGAAGGTTGCAAAGCACTCGACCGCATCGGGCGGCGCTACAAAGTGCTGTTCACCTCATGGTCGGCGCAGATCGTCACCTCGGCGGTACTGTCCGGACTGGCGGTGAGCGTCCTGCCGGAATGCGCGCTGCGGCCGGGCATGCGGGTGCTCGGCGAGTTCGACGATTTTCCGGTGCTGCAAGATACCGAGATCGGCGTGCTCAGATCGCGCAACGCCGACGGGCCGGTGGTCAGCGCGCTGGTCGAGCATATCCGCGACAGTTTGGCGAACCTGTCGCCGGCGACGCAGGCCGCGCCGACGCATCTGCCGGAGACCCGGACGCCGCGTCCGCAGCGGGTGCGCGGGGCAATGGTCGCGGCGGAGTAGACCGTCGGCAATCCATGCGACCGCATCGACCGGATGGAGGCTTGCGCCTCCACCGGGACGACCTTCACGCCCGAGCCGGGCAAGACCATTGAGGATTACCTGAAATTTGTCGCAACCCAAATGGATCGAGAGTGATGCTGTCCATGAGCATCTAATTTCTGAACTCGGTGGCGTCGTTCCGAGAGCTGCCTGGGGCGAGATGGCGTACTTTTACAATCCTGGTTCTCGGTTCTCACGGGGCACCTATTTCGCTACGATCAAGGATCGGAACGGCGAGAATGATCGCGCCTCCGATCTTGATCGAACCGAGGTTTGGCGGCTTAATATCGGAGTTTCAAAAAAGACCTATCAGAGCCTCTTCGGCCCGCCTCCGCCGCGTCCTGACAAGGGCGGCATAATCGATGGTCCTTGGGACTTTATCGAGCGCGATGTCTTGATGCCGCATCCCATCTACGGATGGATGTCATGGATCGCTGTATTGTCCCCGTCCGAAAAGACATGGATGCAATGCATCCCGCTTCTGGCCGACGCGCACGGGCGAGCGCAAGAGACATTCACCAAGAGATTGCGGCACAGGAACGCCGCCCGTTCCGGCGCGATCGATACCGCCTGAAAGTTCTGAATTGTGACCGCCCAGCAAGTAAATTCCCCCGGCTTGAAATACGAGCGTGTTGATCCCATATATTCCGAGTTGGCAATAATTTATGCGCGCTAGGGTTTTCAGGATTTTTTCTCGCAATCTTTAGTATTCGCCATCGACCACAAAATACCGTAGCGTTTAGCGTTGCGAGTTTCAGACTTCATTCTAGAAAGGTTTTCCCATGGCTACGGGAACAGTGAAATGGTTCAACGCTCAAAAGGGCTTTGGCTTCATCGCGCCGGATGACGGCGGCGCCGATGCATTCGTTCATATCAGCGCGGTCGAGCGCTCCGGTCTCAACGGATTGGACGAGGGCCAGAAGGTCAGCTTCGAGCTCATGTCCGATCAAAAGAGCGGCAAGATGTCGGCCGAAAATCTGAAGACGATCGCCTGATCATTCGAGCAGGATAAAACCGCAGGCCCGCCGCGAGGATTGAGTCTTCGCGGCGGGCCTGCAAGCGCAAGCGCCCGGAGGCTTTGGATACGGCGATATCTCGTCAGGCCGCCGAATGCCGCGGCGAAAGGGGAAACCGAGCATGCCGATCATCAATTTCGATCTGCCGGCAGATCTTTTCTGGGCCAGATCCGCGCGTCGCGTGGTGCCGAAGGGTGGCGTGGCCCACCGGCGTTTCGAGACGCTCGCCGAGGGCATATGTTTCGTGGTCGAAGAGGATCAGGCCGAGCGCTACGGCGTATCGATCGACACGGACGAAAATTCTTTCTCCAAGGACGAAATCGAAGCCCTGTATCGAAGCGAGGGTTTTTCGGCCTATCGGGAGAAATCTCAGGGATCGCCGTCGGCGAAACCATAAGCCCCTCGCGGGCTCGCGCACGTCACCTGATGCCGAACGCCCTTGTGCCCCGTTCCTCAGGGGACACCTTCCTCGTCATTGAGCGGCCGCAGGAGTTCGGCAATGCCCCGCGCATCCGTCGGTGCGCCGACGCGTTGGACGCCCGGCGCTGACACCCCTATCGTTCCAAATTCTTCGCCGTGCCCTTGGCCTTGTCGAGCTTGGCGGACTGCAAGTCGGCGTCGGCGAAATCCGCCCCCTCGAGATTGGCGCCGTCGAAGCGGGCTCCCGCTGCCTCCATGCGCCGCATGTCCGCGCCTTCGAAATTGGCATCGGTGAAATTGGCGAACTCGCCGGCTGCGCGCGACAGGTTGGCGCCGGAAAAATCCGCGCCGCTCAGATCGGCCGAGTTCAAGACGCCGCGCATCATGCCCATCGACTGATTGCGCATGTCGGCGGAAAAATCCGCGCCGCTCATGTTCGCGCCGACCATCGAGGCGCGGGTGAAATCGCTGGCCAGCCGCGCGCCCGCCAGGTCGGCGCCATCGAAATTGGCGTCGATCATCTGCGCCTGAAACAGATTGGCCCCGGACAGATTCGCGTCGGTGAAGACGGCCTTCAGCCCCCAGGCCTGATCGAGCTTGGCGCCAACGAGACTGGCGTCGGACAAATCCGTGCCGTTGAGATAGGCGCTGGTCATGTCGGCGCCGTCGAAATTCAGCCCCGAGAGATCGAGGCCGTTCAGCGCCTTGCGGTTGAGATCGGCGGGCCTGTCGGGCGTCGCCTGGCTCAGCAGTGCCTCGACCTCGGCCCGGCTCATCTCCGCTTCGGTCATGCGCGGCGAGGTCAGGTCGAGCCCGCTCATCATGCCCTGCGCGGCCGCCGGCGCAGCGAGCAGCATCAAGGCCAGCAGCGTGAAACCAAGCGTTTCCACGAATTTCCGCATGGACATCCTCCTGGATGGTCGGGCACCCGGCTCCCAGCTTGCACCGGAATGGCGCGCCGTCAAAACGCATCCGATTGATCAGCATCGCTTGGCATCGCCGGGTTTCGCCTTGACCCGTGCGCGCGGCTCACCAAGATTGCGGCCATGAGCCGTCTCGACGAATCCCCCGCCGCCTCGAATGTCGCCGAATACAGCGTCTCGGAAATCTCCGGCGCGCTGAAGCGAACCGTCGAGGACGCCTTCGGCCATGTCCGGGTGCGCGGCGAGGTGTCCGGCTATCGGGGTCCGCATTCCTCCGGCCACGCCTATTTCTGCCTCAAGGATGACAGGGCCCGCATCGACGCCGTGGTCTGGCGTACCGCCTTCGCCAAGCTCGCCTTCAAGCCAGAGGAAGGGCTGGAGGTGATCGCCACCGGCAAGCTGACCACCTATCCCGGCTCGTCGAAATACCAGATCGTCATCGAGACCATCGAGCCGGCCGGCGCCGGGGCGCTGATGGCGCTTTTGAACGAGCGCAAGCGCAAGCTGGAGGCCGAAGGGCTGTTTTCGCCCGACCGCAAGCAGCGCCTGCCCTACCTGCCGCGCGTCATCGGCATCGTCACCTCACCGACCGGCGCGGTCATCCGCGACATCCATCACCGCATCGCCGACCGCTTTCCGGTGCGGCTGATCGTCTGGCCGGTGCGGGTCCAGGGCGAGACGTCGGGAGACGAGGTCGCGCGCGGCATCGACGGCTTCAACGCGCTGGAGCCGGACGGCGCGATACCCCGCCCGGACCTGATCATCGTCGCGCGCGGCGGCGGTAGCCTGGAAGATCTGTGGGGCTTCAACGACGAGGTGGTGGTGCGCGCGGCGGCCTGCTCAACGATCCCGCTGATCTCGGCGGTGGGGCACGAGACCGACTGGACGCTGATCGACCATGCCGCCGACCGGCGCGCGCCGACGCCGACCGGTGCCGCCGAGATCGCCGTGCCGGTGCGGGCCGAACTGCTGGCCAATCTGGCCGGTCTTCACGCCCGGCAGGCCGGCGCGATCTCGCGGCGTCTGGAGCAGGAGCGCAAGTCCGTCGCCGCGACCGCCCGCGCCCTGCCCTCGCCCGACATGCTGCTGGCACTGCCCCGGCGACGGCTCGACGAGGCCACCACCGCGCTCGGCCAATGCCTGCGCGTGGCGATTTCGGAAAAGCGCCGCCACTACGGCGACATCGCGAGCCGGCTGTCACCGTCGCGCCTCGGCAGCCTGGTTCGGGACAAGCGCGCGGATCTGCGCCATCACGAGACCCGTGCCGCCCATGCCTTGGAGATCAAGCTTCATGATTTGCGGCAGCGTTTCGAGCGGACGGCGGCGGGGCTGCAGCCGCATCAGATCAAGGCCCGCAGCGAGGCGGCGCGGTTGCGGCTGGACACGCTCGGCGAGCGGCTGTCGACGGCGCAGGCACAGGCGACGGAAGCCCGCCGCCAGCGGATCGCTGCGGCCTGGCGCATGGCGGACAGTCTCAATCCGCTGCGGGTGCTGGAACGCGGCTATGCGATCATTCGCGGCGACGACGACCGGCCGATCGTGCGCGCCGCCGGCCTGACGCCCGGCATGGCCTTCACGGTCCAGTTTGCTGAAAACGAGCGGCGCTCGGCCGTCGCGACCGGCGACGGCGAATTGGGCGCGAGACCCGCGGCCGCGACGAGCAGCGCGATGGTACAGGACAAGCCAGGCCCGCGCCGCCGCGCAGCGGCAAAAAAGCCCGCGGAGGGACAGGGCTCGCTATTTTGACATTCGTATCAGGGAAGAAATGGTACGGTTGGGTGGTCTCGAACCACCGACCTCCGGAGCCACAATCCGACGCTCTAACCAACTGAGCTACAACCGCACGGCGGACTCTCGTCCGCGCCAAGGTGCAGATAAAATCTTTCGCCGTCCTACGCAAGCCCGGATCGTCGATCGATCACGGCAAAACCCGGCTGCCGAGACAGGCCGGGTCTTCCTGGTGCGCATAGCGGCGGCGGGGCGACAGGCGTCCCGCCAGCATTTCGACGGCCTGATTACTTGGCGTTCTTCTGGGCCTTCTGGAAGGCATCGCGACCAGGCTTCATCATGTCCTGCGCGACCGACTGGGTCAGCGCCTGCATGTCCTTGCTCTGGTCCGTGGCCAGTTCGATCTGCTTGCGGACGTAAGCCGTCTGCATCTCGATGACCTCGGCGAACGACTTGGCCGACATCATCTTGTCGAGATGCTGGAAGCCCGTCTCGGCATTGCTGCGCAGGGCGTCGATGGCCTTTTTCGACAGCTGGAGCGAACCCTGATGGGCGTTCTCCATCGTCGATTCCAGCGCCTTGGTCGCTTCGTCCGCGGCGGACTTCATGCGGCTGTAGGCTTCCTTGGACTGCTCCATCGACTTCTGCGTCATGGCGCGGAAGGTTTCGGACATCTGCGACGGGTCCATGCCCATCATCGACTGGGTGTTCGGCATCGCGAACGGATCCTGGTTGGTTTTCGAGTCGGCCATGTGACAGTCTCCTGTTGTTGAATGTCGCCCGAAAGAGTGCCGGCGACTGCTTATTTATATAGCAAGTGATTTTGTGCAGTGCAACATAATGGGCGAATCTTTTTCGCATTTGCGAAGACATTAACCCTTAAACACGACGAACGACCCCAAAAGCCGGAAGATTCTGGATTCGGCGGGAAGGCCCTATTATGAATCCTTTCTTAAGATCGGCTCTGGAACCGTGCATGATGCGTTAAGGCGTGGAGGCGCGGCAAGCTTGAAAGCGTTGCCCATGGCGACATCGATAGTGCCCGTCGCGATAGCGATCATGGCGCATCCGCATGTCCGCGAAGCCAATATTGCTTCGACGGCTCTGGCCGTCTTCTCGTCCGATCTCACGCAACTCCTTTGGGTCAATACCGCCGGGGCGCGCCTCCTGCAACTCGACGCGGCTGGGCCGCAGCCGGCGGATACGCCGTTGAACACCGCGCCGATCCGCCAAATTCGCGCCGCGGGCCGCATGCTGGCAGCCGCTGGCCGCGCCAAGGCGCTGGTTCGTCGGCCCGGCGGCGGGCTAGGCCCCCCGGCGAGCGCCGAACTCACGCTGGTTTCCGGCGGCGAAACACTCAGCGATGTCGTTCTCGTCACCGTGGCGGGCCCGCAAGACCAGACGGAGGCGGCCGAAGCGGCCAACCAGCGGCTTCTTGCTGAAGCCGGCCCCGGGATTGTCGCGATCTGCTCCACGGATGGCGATGTGATCATCGACGATGCCGCGGAATCTGCGGGCGAAACGCCCGATCCGGAGACGCTCGCCGCCTTCCGCGCCTCGGGAGAGGCGCATCGCGTGGTCGCCCGCGAGGACGGCGGCGTCCTGATTCTGGCAAAGCTTGCCGACGAGCGTGTGCTGGTTTGGGCCGGCACCATACCGGAACGGCAGGAGACGGTGGCCGATGCGCGAACCGGCGATGACGCGCCGGACACTGGCGTGGCGGAGAAATCCTCATCTCCGACCCCCGCACCTGAGCCTGCGCCTCAGGCCGATCCGGAGAACGACCGATCCCATCAGATCGGCAAGACGGGGATGAGCGCGCTGCTCCAGCGCTGGTACTTCAGGAACCGCGATGGCGAAGCGTCGTCGCCGGAGCCGGAAACGGCGGCGGAACCGAGCGAAGTCGACATCGCCGAAAATACTATCGACGCGGCGGCAGAAGAAGGCGAAGACACCGCCGGACAGGCCGGTGATGAGCGCATTATCGCGACCTCCGATGCCGATGGCCCGACGACAGAGCAAAAGGACGAGCCCACCGCCACCGATGGCTACTCCTCCCAAGATGGGAATGCCCAGACCGCCACTAGCGAAAGCACGCTCATGCCATCGCCGGGTCCGCAGCAGCCCTACGACGCCCATGCGGCGGCGGCTTCCGCTCCCCACCCGCTGCGATCCAGTTGGGGCACGCGGGTGCTCCCGGAACCGGAAGCGGCGTCGACGGATCAGGCACCGAAGAGCGACAGTGGCGTCGATGAAGGACAATTGTCCCCGCCCGAACCGGTGACCGACACCACCGGATCGCCGCGCCGTGAGCTGACAGGATCGATGCCCTTCGGCGACGGACCGGAAAGCCGACCTGTTGCCTTGACCGGTGAACTGGAGGGGCCGGACCACCGCGATGCGGAAGCGCCGTTCGTGCCCCGCCTCGATGTCGTTTCGGTCCGCTTCGTCTGGCGCATCGACAGTGACGGGCGGTTCCGCTCCCTGTCGCCGGAATTTGCCGCCGCCGTCGGCCCGCGTTCCTCCGACGTCATCGACCGCAGCTTTCACGACGTTGCCGCGGCCTACCGGATGGATGCCGATGGCGAGGTCCGACGGCTCCTCGATCGCCGCGACACCTGGTCCGGCCGCACCGTCTTCTGGCCGCTGGAAAACACCGACAAGCGGGTTCCTATCGATCTCGCGGCGCTTCCCGTCTATGCTCGCGACCGCAGCTTCGACGGCTTCCGCGGCTTCGGCATTGCCCGCCTGGCCGACTCCGTCGAGGATCCCGAAGCGATTGGACTGCGTCTGGGCGCCGTCTCCGGTCTGGCCGACGAAGCACTTGAAGAATCACTCGCCGACGAAGCCGTGGGCAGATCGCGCGAGATCGGCGGACGCGCCCTGCTGAAGCGGTTTCCGTCGGAGGAGCGGGATGTCTCCTTCGGGCGCCGCGATCCGGCCGATCGACCGGACGCGGGCGCCGAACGCGATGTGCCGAAGATCATCCGCCTAGAGGAGCGCCGGCGCCCCAAGGACGGTGATCTTAGCCAGGACGAAGAAGCGGCGTTCCGCGCGATCGGCCAGACCCTGGCCCACGAAGACGCGCCCAATCGACTCGAGCAGGCGATCCAGACGGCGACACGGCGCATCGACGAGTTGGAGAATGCTCGCGCCAACGGGCAGGCATCCGCCGAGGCGGCAAACGATGCCGGCGGAGCGTCCGATCCCGAAGACACGATGATGTCCCCGATCCCGAAGGCGCCGGTCGAGGACGCAGGCGATCCAGGCCAGACGCCGGTCGAGGCGGTCGTCGATCCCAGCGGTGACGACGGTGACGATCCCGACTCCGCCGATATGCTGCCGTCGGACAAATCCGCCCTGCTCGCGGAGCTGGCCACCGTCTACGCGGAGCTGCCGCTGCCTGTCCTGGTGCAGGTCCGCGAGGACCTCATCTATGGGAACCGCGAATTCCTCGATCTGACCGGCTACGAAACCGTCACGGCGCTGGGCGACGCCGGCGGGCTTGCTCATCTGTTTACCGATAGCCCGGAGCCGGACTCGGAGAATGAGGCGCTCACGATCCGGCGCGCGAGCGAAGAGACGATCGCCGTTCGCACGCACATGCAGCGCTCGACGATCACCGGGCGCTCCTGTCTGGTGATGTCCTTCTTCACCTCACAGCACGTCAGCGCGGCCACCATGCGGCACGATTCAGCCGGGGTGATCGAGCCGGACACGGCGACCGACGACCGCGAACACGAGACGCTGCGCCAGGAGGTCGAGGACCTGAAGGCCGTCATCGACACGGCGGCGGACGGGTTGGTTCTGCTCGATGTCGCGGGCAACATCCGCTCCATGAACGGCTCCGCCCATAAGCTCTTCGCGATCGCCGAGGGTGACAGCGCGGGACGCCCCTTCATCACGCTCTTCGCCCACAAGAGCCAGAAGGCGACCAACGATTATCTGGAGAATCTGCGGCACGACGAGGCTCCGTCTGCCGACGACGAAGGTCGCGAGGTCATCGGCCGCGTCGCGGAGGGTGGCTTCGTTCCGCTGCTGCTGCACTTCGGCCAACTGCCGGGCGGACGCGGCTGGTACGCCGTCGTTCGGGACATCTCGCATCGCAAGCGGGTCGAGGAGGAATTGACCAACGCAAGGCGCGAAGCCGAGGCCGCGAGCCTTCAGAAGAGCCAGTTCCTCGCCAATATCAGCCATGAGCTGCGCACCCCGCTCAACGCCATCATCGGCTTTGCCGACGTCATGGCGACGGAATGCTTCGGTCCGATCGGCAATGAGCGCTATCTGGAATATCTCGACGACATCAAGCGGTCCGGCCACCACGTGCTCGATCTCGTCAACGATCTGCTCGACATCACCAAGATCGAGGCCGGCAAGCTCGATCTCGCCTTCGAGGCGGTCTCACTGACCGAAGTGATCTCCGATGTCGTGGCGCTGATGCAGCCGCAGGCGAACCGCGAGCGCGTCATCGTGCGCTCCAACCTGCCCTCGTCGGTGCCGCCGGTGGTCGCCGACAACCGCTCGATCCGCCAGATCGCCATGAACCTCGTCTCGAATGCTATCCACTTCACCCCGGCCGGCGGTCAGATCATCGTGTCGACCAGCTATTCGCCTGGCGGCGACGTCGCCCTCAGGTTCCGCGACAGCGGGATCGGCATGAGCGAACGCGAGATCGAAATCGCCATGATGCCATTCCGGCAGGTCAATCCGGGCGCGCGCCGACGCGGGGAAGGCACCGGCCTCGGCCTGCCGCTGACCAAGGCGTTGGTCGAAGCCAACCGCGCCGCATTCGCGATTTCCTCGACCCCAGGCGAAGGGACTCTGGTCGAAATTCTGTTTCCGCCACAAAGAGTTCTGACCGACTGAGCCGCTTCACGACCCTCCCGCTTTAGAATGATTCAACATTAGAATACTTCTAAACCATTGATTTTATTCATTATTTTTACCCAAACCTCTTGTGTTGACCAAGCCCATGCGGCATGAGTGCGCCGGGTCGCATCCCCAGGCGGCTCTTTCACCGCAAACGGGCGGGTCCGGTCGCGTCGATAGGATCTGCCCGTTCCGACCAGCCCAAGCCGCGTGAGGCGATCGCCTCCGCGGATCGAGGAGAGTTTTGATGACGAAGCGTTGTTTGCCGCGACTCGCGCGCGCCCTGACCCTGTCCGCCGGCTTCATCGCCGTGTCCTTCGCCGCGGCGACCGCCAACGCTGCGGACGTCAACATCTATACCGCGCGCCAGCCGGAGCTGATCCAGCCGCTGCTCGACGCCTTCACCGAGGAGACGGGCCTGACGACGGCGACAATCTTTCTCGACAAGGGTCTGGAAGAGCGCATCGCCGCCGAGGGGGCCAATTCCCCGGCCGATCTCATCATGACCGTCGACATCGGCCGGCTCGATGCCGCCAAGCAGGCCGGCGTGGTGCAGCCTGTGGACCACGCGGCGCTGGCTGAGAACATTCCGGCCGAATTCCGCGACGCCGGGAACGAATGGTTCGGGCTCACCGCCCGCGGCCGGGTCGTCTATGCCTCCAAGGAGCGGGTCGACGTGGACCAGATCACCTACAAGGACCTCGCCGATCCGAAGTGGAAGGGGCGTCTGTGCGTGCGCTCGGGCCAACACCCCTACAATGTCGCGCTGATCGCCGCCTATGTCGCCCATTACGGTGAGGACGCTGCGCGCGAATGGGCCGCGGGCCTGCGTGACAACCTGGCCCGTCGCCCCGAGGGCGGCGACCGCGACCAGGCCAAGGCGATCTTCGCCGGCGAATGCGACATCGCGCTCGGCAACACCTATTACGTCGGCAAGATGATGACCAACGACAAGGAGCCGGAGCAGAAGGACTGGGCCAACGCCATCAAGGTGATCATGCCGACCTTCGATAACGGCCTGACCCATGTGAACCTGTCCGGCGTCGCGCTGGCCAAGAACGCGCCGAACAAGGACAACGCCCTGAAGTTGATGGAATTCCTGTCGGGCGACGAGGCGCAGCAGATCTATGCCGAGCTCAACTACGAATATCCGGTCAAGCCGGGCATCGCGACCTCCGAACTAGTCACGTCCTTCGGCGACATGAAGCCGGACGACATGCCGCTCGCCGAGATTGCCAAATTCCGGGCCAAGGCATCCGAGATCGTCGACGAGGTCGGCTTCGACAACGGGCCGCAGAGCTAGACGCGAAGCTAAAACCGGTCACAACGAGCACCCGGCGCCCGGGCGGATTTCCGCTTCGGGCGCCCAGCCGTTTCTTCGCCGGCGAGCGCCTGCTAAGCCCTGTGGCCAGTCGCGATCGATTCCGGTTTTGCCGGGCCGATCGCGGTTCGATCGTTCATCGCAGGATTGACCTTCCCGCCGCATGTCAAACGCCGCGCCACTCTTAAAGCCGATCATCCGGCACCGCCTGCGTCTCAAGCGCGGGCGCGACCGAGGTTACCTCGTCGGCGCGACGGCGGTGGCGCTGACGGTGATCCTGCCGCTGGTCGCGCTGGCGGTCATCGCGCTGTCGGGAACATCGACCAACTGGCGGCATCTGGCCGAGACGATCTTGCCCGAGGCCAGCCGGATAACGCTGCTCCTGATGCTGGGAATCGCCCTCGTCGCCGGCTCGATCGGCGTGGTGACGGCCTGGCTCGTCGCCAGCTTCCAGTTTCCCGGAAGGCGGATTTTCGCCTGGGCGCTGGTGCTGCCGTTGGCGGTGCCGACCTATATCGCCGCCTACAGCGTCGTCGAGTTTCTGCATTTCGCCGGCCCGGTACAGACCGCGATCCGCGACATCTTCGGCTTTCAAAGCTCGCGGGAATACTGGTTCCCCGAGATCCGCTCGCTCGGCGGCGCGATCCTGATCCTATCCTCGGTGCTCTACCCTTACATCTTTCTGACCGTGCGGCTGGTGTTCGTCATGCAGGGCCGCAAGGCCGGCGACGTGGCGCGCACCCTCGGCGCCTCGCGGGCCGCCGTGTTCGTCAAGATCCTGCTGCCGATGGCGCGGCCGGCGATCGCGATCGGCGTCGCGCTAGCGCTGATGGAAGCGGTCAACGACATCGGCGCGGTGGAGTTTCTCGGCGTCCGCACGCTGACCTTCGCCGTCTATTCGACCTGGCTCAACCGCGGCGATCTCTATGGCGCGACGCAGATCGCGCTGTTCATGCTCGCCGTCATCGTCTTCCTCGTCCTGATCGAGCGCTTCGCCCGGCGCCAGCAGCGCTTCACCATTCATCGCGGCGACCGTCCGCAGGAAGGCCATGAGCCATTGCGCGGCTGGCGCGGCGCGCTTGCCGCCCTCGCCTGTGCCGTCCCCATCGCGGTCGGCTTCGGCGTCCCGGTTCTGGTCCTCGGCGGCTTCGCCTTGCGGCGGCTCGATCAACTGGCCGATCCACAGCTGTGGCGGGCGCTCCAGCATACCGTCGTCATCGCCACGGCGGCGGGGCTGGCGACTGTCGGCGCGGGTTTCGCGATGGCCTACGGCATCCGCCTCACCGGCAGCCGACGGCTGGCGGCGCTGGTGCGGGTCGCCGCCCTCGGCTACGCGGTGCCGGGCACCGTGCTTGCCATCGGCATCCTGATCCCGCTCGCCGCCTTCGACAACGCCGTCGACGCCGTGATGCGCGACTGGTTCGGCATCTCGACCGGGCTGCTGCTGTCGGGCTCGGGCTTTGCCATCGTCTATGCCTGTTTCGTGCGGTTCATGGCGATGGGCCACGGCGCCATCGAGAGCGGCTTTTCCAAGCTGTCACCACATCTCGACATGGCCGCGCGCACGCTCGGACGCGGCCCCGGCGGGACGCTTCGGCAGATCCTGCTGCCGCTGATGCAGCCGGCGCTGCTGACCGCGTTCCTCCTAGTCTTCGTCGATGCGACCAAGGAACTGTCGGCGACGATCCTCCTGCGCCCCTTCGACTTCGAGACGCTGGCGACCTTCGTCTACGCGCAGACATCGCGCGCGGCCTTCGAGGACGGCGCCCTGGCGGCGCTGATGATCGTCATGGTCGGGATCGTGCCGGTGGTGCTCTTGACCCGCTCGATCCTCAAGGAGACCGAGCGGGCGTGAGGGCGCGGCCGATCGGCGGCGTCGAACCGCGCAGCTTGCCGCTTCCCTTTCGCCTTATACCAACCTGCGGTGATAGGAACCCATTCGACCGGCCATTCTCCGCACCTTGGCGCCGATGCGTGGCGAGGAACGGGACGACGCGCGATGCGGCGCATCGGGCGAGGCCCGCGACGAACCCAGGCGCGGCGAGCGCCCGGCCATAGGTGGGCTGGTCGGGCTTGCCGGACGGCGCCATCGAATAGGTCCCTATCGCCGCAGGTTGGTATTAGAGCATCCGGCGAATAATTTGAATCGACGGGTTCCCATTTGATGTTCGGTTTGATTCTCTGTGAGCAGGAGGTGCTTCATGGGAAAGGC
>NZ_JAYXIH010000037.1:0-43494 GCF_036016755.1 Aurantimonas sp. A3-2-R12
TACAAGCTGAAGAAGCCGGTCCGCTTCCCGTTCCTGGATTTCACCACATTGGCTGCCCGCGAGACCAATTGCCGCGAGGAAGTTCGTCTCAACCGGCGGCTCGCGCCGCAGACCTATCTGGGAACAGTGCCCCTTACCGAGGACGACGCCGGCGCGCTGGCGCTGGACGGCCGCGGAACCGTGGTCGGCTGCCCGCTGGGCATGAGCGGCGGCGCTAAAAATCGCCCGCTTGTCTTCCTTCAAGACCTTTAGCCAGCTTTGGATATAGGCCGCATGGTCGGTGCCCGGTTCCGGCGTTAACGTCAGATCGGCACAAAGGAACGCTGCGCCAAGCTCCTTCGCCTGTTTGAATGTCATCCAGTACGGCGAAAGATAGCCCGCCTCCATCGCCGCGCCCCACAGCATCAGGATATTGATTCCGCTATAGGCAACGCCGTTGTGCCGTAGCGGCTTGACGATCCGCCCGTCCATGTTTCCGGCGCTCCACGGCTTCAGCCATGTGAGTTCGCCCTGCTCAAGATCGACTATGATCTTATCGGTAACTTTTTGATAAACGTCTTGTTTCATTGGCTTTTCCTTCCCTTGGATATTCGGTTGCGCATGCAACCGGACTAGGCCCGCGCCAATGAGCAGGGGGAGACCGTCAAGGCTCGCGCGGCGCGAGGGGGATCACCCGCCCTGCACGACCAAAGGGAGGAAGGGCGGGGATACGCGCCGCAGCGCGCCCGAATGGGCGCTTGGGCCTTGATGGCCTGGGGCTGCAAGCCCCGAACAAGAAAGGGGAAGTGTCAGCCGGTCACGGCTGGCTTCAGCACGCGCAAGGGATGGAAGCCGGCTGGCCGAGACTACAGGCTCGGTTCACGACAGCCCGTCCGCACAAGCGGTGCGCCATATTCAGGAGAAGTCAGGGGTTGCGACCGGAATAGCGACGTTGCTCCATTTGCCTTTTCCGTTGTCCGAAGGGATGTGCGGAGCAACCTCGGCCACGGTGCGAATGTGAAGAACCGGCGGCTTTTTGTTCATGTCCCAAACGTGAAAAATATAGGACGCGCCGGTCTTTTCAGCCTAATTCCACTCATTGCGGGTCAAGATGAAACGAAGGGGTGAAACGGTGGTCGATTTCACCTCGATCATTCGGTTCAGGAGACCAGTCTCACCTTGGTCGTAGGATAGAACATCGTAACCGGCGTAGTTGTCGTCAAAGCCCGGCCATTCGGGCTCTTTTTCGATGCCCATGGCATTCAACCGCGCACGCTCATGGTCTAGCGTCAGAATTTCTGCGAACCGGCCTTGCTCCATCTTCTCCTGATCGGACATCAGGCGTGCATAACCGGACACTGCGTCCCACCACGTCACGACATGATGTGGCGTCGGATCGTCCATGAGCCCTGCCGCAGCAAAGACATCTTGGTCGTTGGGGCCGAGTGTTTGCACAAACCGCCTGCGCCCGCTGCGCATGGCCTTCGACCAGATCGGCTGGTGTTTTAGCAGCACCGCTTTGATGCAGCTTTGGTAGAACGCGTGTCCGTCCATGGGGCAATCTGCTTCCACCAGACACGAAAGGTGCACCGAGGCTTCCATATCCAGTGTATGGGCGTCAGCTTCAACCTGATCGATCAGGCTAAGAGTCCGTTTGAGAACTTTCATCAGTGAGCGATCCTTCGCAGTAGAAGACCGCCCATAGCGACGTGGATCATGGCCTCGGAGACGTCTGTGCGTTCCTCATAGTCACGCACGAGCCGGCGCCAGCGAACCATCCAGCCGAAGGATCGCTCCACGACCCAGCGTCGCGGCAACACCTTGAAGCCCGGCTCCTTGTCGATCCGACGGACCACCTCGACGATGAAGTCGCGATAGGCCGCCTTGTCCATCAATTGCTTGCGATCATAGGCGCCGTCAGCGAACAGATGCTTCAGGAACGGCCAGCGCTTGCGGACCGCGTCGAGGATCATCTGGGCGCCGGCGCTATCGGAGATGTCGGCAGTGGTCAGATTGACCATCAACAGGCGTCCGTCGGTATCGACGGCGATGTGGCGCTTGCGGCCATTCACTTTCTTGCCGGCGTCGAAGCCGCGAGCCTTGCCCTGGGGTGCCTTGACCGACTGGCTGTCGAGGATGCCCCCGGTGGGGCTCGCCTCCCGACCCGCCCGCTCTCGGTCAATCATCAGCGCGGTATTGTGGATCGTGCGGAACAGAAACAGTCGGATGAAGCGGCGAAACCACCAGTAGACCGTCTGCCACGGCGGAAAATCCTTCGGCAGCATGCGCCAACCGCAGCCGGTGCGAGCCAGATAGCGAATGGCGTTCAGCACCTCGCGTAGATCGACCGATCGCTGGCGTCCCGACCTCGCCGTCTGCGGCAGGAACGGCGCAACAACCGCCCACTCCCGATCCGTCAGATCAGTCGGATAACGCTTCGATCGCTTCTCGATATCGGCCATTCGGCCACGGCTCGCTGAGGTCCACATCAAAAGCGTGAATCACAATCGGGCCTCCATGCCAACCCTTCTCAAACGGTCTCTCACGGGGCAGATGCTCCGGGAAGGGTTTCTTTGAGGGGCGTTTGCGGACAAACGGCTGNACAATCGGGCCTCCATGCCAACCCTTCTCAAACGGTCTCTCACGGGGCAGATGCTCCGGGAAGGGTTTCTTTGAGGGGCGTTTGCGGACAAACGGCTGAACTGTCGTCGTCTTGGCGCGGCCTGTTCGGCGGCCAAGCTCGTCTTCGGTCGCAGCAGCTCGCGCGTCTTCGAGCTGCATCTCAAGCTGATCTAACCGGTAATATAATGTTCGAGCTGGTCGATGACGAATTCCTTGTCGCTGATAATGTTCTTGACCAGGTCGCCAATCGAAACAATTCCAATCAATCTGTCGTCTTCCAGCACCGGCATATGCCGCACAGCCTTTTCAGTCATGATAGCCATGCATTCCTCGACCGATTGTTCGGGTCTGGCGCAAACCACATGTGTCGTCATGATCTCTTTCACCGATGTTTTCGGTGACGACCGGCCTTTCAGAAATACGTTCCGTGCGTAATGCCGTTCTGTGACGATGCCGACCAGTCGATTCCCTTCCAACACGGCCAGTGATCCGATATTGTTATCCGACATCGTCTGGATCGCGTTGAAAACCGTATCGTCCGGTCCAACAGACAGGACGCTGCTCCCTTTTTTGTCGAGCAATTGTCTTACGGTCGCCATGTGATGATACCTTATCACTGGATTGAAATTGCTCCGTAACATTCTGTCAAACTAATGGCCTTGACTTCAATCAAACCAATTCAGTCTCTGGGGGCGCCGTCCGCCGTCGACCAGCGGAATGTTTGTCGCTGTTATGGGAGCCGCGGGCGACCGGTCGAACCGCGCTGACTGGGAAACCTCCTATGAACGGCGATACGCGCAGACGAAAATCTCCAAGTCGGACCCGGCCGAAGAACACAGTGCGCGCACTGATCTGCCGGAGTCCCGTCAGTCCCAGCAATCCCTCAACGCCCTGAGGATGTCGGCACGACTTACCTGACCGACCAGCTTTCCATTTCTCATGACTGGAAAGCGCCGGAAAGGACTGGCGAGAAAGGCATTCGCCGCCTCCACGATATCCGTCCCCGCATCCAGCGTCTCCACGTTCTGGCTCATGTAGTCGCGGACGGTGCCACCCCACTCCTGAAAATAGCTCGCGTGCAGAGCGGCCTTCAGGCAGTCCTTCTTGGACAGAACCCCCACGAGCCGACCCGTCTCATCGAGGACCGGGGCACCGGATAGACGACGATCGAGCAGGATATTCATGGCGTGGTTGATCTCGATCCCAGGCGTCAGGGTTATCAGGTCGCGGGACATGTAGTCATCGATCCGCGGCCTTTCGATCATCGTCCCGCTCCTGTCCGTCGGCGGCAGGCGCCGCATTCTGCATCCTTGATGCAGGACAGGCCGCCGCAGGAGCCGCGCAACGGCATGCGCCCGAACATCACACCGAGGGCAAGGCCGGCAATGGCCAAGAGAATGATGGCGAAGGCCAGAAGGAAAGTGCCCATCGGTGTCGTCTCCTATGCAAGTATGTGCCGCGCGAAGCCGTCCGTCATAACCTCTGTCAGCTTGTCACCCGCAGCGACGAGGAAAAGCGCGGCGACGCCCATCCGCTCGGCCAGTGCCGCACCCGGTCCGGCACCCATTACCATCAGAGCAGTCGCCAGAGCATCGGCGCGAATGGCCGTCGGCGCCAAAACCGAAACCGTGGCGACGCCATTTTGCACTGGCCGCGCGGTGCGCGGATCGATGATATGGCTGAGGGCGCGGCGCCCGTCGCTATATCCGTTGGGTTCGCGACCCGACGTCGCCATGGCCTGACCGTCCAGCGCCACGATCCGCTGGATCGCTCCCGGCCCGGTCCCCGGGCGTTCGATGCCGACCTGCCAGGGGCGACCGTCCGGGTGCCGGCCGAGCCCCCTCACCTCACCGCCGAGCTCGATCAGCACATCCTCCAATCCGAGTTCCGTAATCGCCGTGGCCATCCGATCGAGCGCATGACCCTTGGCAATGCCGCAAAGATCCAGCGTCATACCTGGCGCCGCCTTGCGGAGCGCTCCGGGTTGCGCACGCAGGTCCGCCAGCCTGCCGGCTGTGCCTTCGATCGGGCCGAAACCGAATCGTCGCACCAGCGGCCCCACCGTGGGATCGAATCCTCCACCGCTCAGTTTCGCGACGAGAAGGCTTTCCTCGACCACCGCGGAGGTCGAGCGGGACACCGGTATCCAGTCAGTCACACGGCTCCGGTTAAAGCGGACAAGGTCGGATCCGTCGCGCCAAGGAGACATCGTGCGGTCGACCTCGGTGACGATCGCCTCGATCGCCGCGCGGACCGGCTGTGGATCGATCGCCTCGGGCATGACCACCCGCCATGTGCTGCCGAACGCCGGATCGCCGATGCTGCGCACGCCAGCGGCGCGAGCCGGGAGCGCCGTGCAGAACGCAGCGCTCGCGGTCCCCAGGAGAAATCGTCGTCGTGTCGACGTCATGGCTCAGACCCCGAAGTCGTCTTTGAAGATGCTGGTCTCGTCGACGCCGAGATCGTCGAGCATGGCCAGTACCGCCTGGATCATCAGCGGCGGGCCGCAGAGATAATATTCGCAAGCCTCGGGCGCCTGGTGATCGCGCAGATAACGCTGGAACGCGACGGTGTGGACAAAGCCCGTTGGACCGGCCCAGTGGTCCGCCGGCTGGGGGTAGGAAAGTGCTACCGTCCAGGTGAAATTCGTGTGCCGCGCCGCGAGCGCCTCGAACTCCTCGTCGTAAAACAGTTCGACCTTGCTTCGCGCACCATACCAGTAGCTGATCTTTCGGTCGGTTCCGAGCCGTTCCAGCTGATCGAAGATAATCGCGCGCAGCGGCGCCATACCAACTCCGCCGCCGATGAACACCATTTCGCGGTCGCCAGTCTGCGCCCGGAAGTCCCCGAAGGGCCCGGAGGCGGCAATCAGGTCGCCCGGCTTCACGGTGAACAGCCAGGAGGACACGATCCCCGGCTGCGCCGCTGGAACCGAGGGTGGCGGCAGAGCCAAGCGGATGTTGAGGACTACGCGACCCTCCGCAGTGTCCTCGGGCCGGTTCGCGATTGAATAAGCTCGGCTTACCGGCGCATCGCTCGAGACGGTTAGCGCCCGGATCTGCTCCCATGCCGCGCAATGCTCCTCGGACACAGGCAGGTCGGCATAGTCGAGTGCGAAGGGTGGAGCGGTGACCTGTATGAACGCCCCTGCGGCGATCTCGGGACGCGCGCCTTCGGGCAGCTCAAGCACCAGCTCACGGATGAGTGGCGTCAGCGGTCGGGCCGAACGCACGACGCACTCGAAGCTTTCGGCCGCCAGCAGATTTTCGGCG
Organism: Aurantimonas sp. A3-2-R12; assembly: GCF_036016755.1. Lineage (NCBI taxonomy): Bacteria > Pseudomonadati > Pseudomonadota > Alphaproteobacteria > Hyphomicrobiales > Aurantimonadaceae > Aurantimonas > Aurantimonas sp. A3-2-R12. The sequence continues at coordinate 5,874 of NZ_JAYXIH010000037.1, forward strand.
ACTTCGACATACATGTCCTCCCGCACAACGACCTGACACGCGAGATGCATGCCTGCGCGGAGATCGGACTTCGAGAGCAGCGCGGCTTCGGTCGGAAGCGGAGCCAGGCCACCGCCTGTCACCTTCAGGCGGCAGAGCCCGCAGGTCCCCGCGCCGGCGCAGGCCGAGGGAATATTGATACCGTGGTCGTTCAGCACGCCCAGAAGCTTGTCGCCCGTTTGCGCCGCGATCGTCGTTGCGCCGTTCACGGTCACCGTCGCCGGACGCGAGGGAGCAAGGATAGACCGCGCCAGGAGCACCGTGGCCGTGAGTGTCAGCACGATGACCGTCAAAAGCAGGCTGCCGAGCGCGATCTCGATCATGACATTCCCAGCGCCGCAAAGGCTGAAAACCCCAGTGACATAAGGCCGGTGACAATGAAGGCGCTGCCAAGTCCCCGAAGCCCCTGCGGGATATCGCTGTATTTCAGTCGCTCGCGAATGGCCGCAAAGATGACAATCGCCAGAGCCCAGCCTGCCCCGCTGCCGAGACCGTAGGTGACCGCCTCGGGAAAATCGTAACGGCGTTCGACCATGAAGAGACTGCCGCCGAGGATGGCGCAGTTGACCGTGATCAGCGGCAGGAAAATGCCGAGCGCGCGGTGAAGCGCTGGGGCGAACCGATCGAGCGTCAGCTCGAGAATCTGCACCATTGCGGCAATCACGCCGATGAAGCCGACGATCTTCAAAAAAGAGAGGTCGACCTCAGGCAGACCCACCCAGGCCCAGGCTCCTTCGAGCAGGAGCCCGTTAAAGACAAGTTGGTTGACCGGGACCGTGATGGTCTGCACGACGATCACCGCGAGCCCCAGCCCCGCCGCCGTGTCGAAGCGCTTGGAAACCGCGAGGAAGGTGCAAATGCCCAGGAAAAAGGACAGCGCAAGATTCTCCTCGAGCACCGCGGTGAGGAAGAGATCGATCATGGGCTCCGTCCCTCTGGCGCTGTCCGGACGGAAAACTCGACTTCCTCGACCTGACGGATCCATCGGGCGCGGATCGCCCAGATCAGCAACCCGATGATGAAAAAGCCGCTGGGCGCGAGCTGCATGAGCCCGAGCGGCTGGAACCAACCGCCGTCAGCCGCCGTGGTCACGACGGCGCGTCCCATCAAAGTACCGGCGCCGAAAAACTCGCGAAGAGCCCCGACAATCAGCAGGATCAGGCTGTAGCCCAAGCCGTTGCCGAGCCCGTCGAGCAGGCTTGGGAGGACCGGATTGCGCATGGCGAACGCCTCCGCCCGGCCCAAAACCAGGCAGTTGGTGACGATCAGGCCCACGAAGATCGACAGCTTCCGGCTCATCTCGAAGGCATAGGCCTGCAGCACCTCGTCGATGACGATCACCAGCGAGGCGATGATGGTGATCTGAACGATCAGGCGGATGGCGGGCGGAATGTGGCGACGAATAAGGCTGATGATGGTCGACGACAGGCACAACACGACGGTCAGCGCCACGGACATGGTGAGTGCGGTCGAGAGCGACGTGGTGACCGCCAGTGCCGAACAGATACCCAGGATCTGCAGCGTGACCGGGTTGGCGTCGATCAGCGGCGTGGTGACATGGCGCATCAGAGACATGTCACAGACCCTCCCTCTCGAGCCGTTGGAGGAACGGGCCGAAACCGTGATCGCCGAGCCAGAATCGCAGCATGTTGGTGATCCCGTTGCCGGTCCGCGTGGCACCCGAAATGCCGTCGACTTCGTAGGGGCTCGATGCCTCCCCGCGCACGACCGAGATCACGATCTCACCCGCGGCGTTCGCGATTTCCCTGCCGGGCCAGAGCGCCTGCCATGCGGTATCCTCGATTCGCGCGCCGAGGCCCGGCGTTTCGGCCTGTTCGACGATCGTCAGCGCGGCAATCGTTTCAAGGTCGGATTCGAGTGCGAGATAGGCGCGAATGGTGGACTGGTAGCCGGCGCCATGGACCGGCAGGACGATCAGCATCAGATCGCCCTCCCGCTCCAGGAGATAGACCGGTGCGAAATTCGCCCGGCGCTTCAGCCCGGCGACATCGACATCGGGCGGCAGGGCGATGCTGGTCGCCGGGTCGCCAGCCGCCGCCTGCTGGTCGTAGGCGGCCGCGTCGATCTGGGGCGCGAAACTGCCGTCCGACAGGTCGACCACACGGGTTTCGAGCGTATCGACACCGGCCTCGGCCATCACGTCGCGCAGTCCCGGCAAGGTGTCGAGCATGGCATCCATGCGTGCCTGTCGCTCGACCTGGGCATTTTCCTCCTGCAAGGGTTTCAGCGTGACCGCCGTGACCGAAACCACCACGGCGGAGGCTAGCGCGACGAGGACCGCAATGCCGAAAATCTTCACCCGATCATCGTTCGGTCGCGCAAGAAAATTGCGCCAATGGCGGAGCGGATCAGCCATGTCGCCGCCTACGGGCATTCGCAAGCACCACCAGATGATCCAGAAGCGGCGCGAAGATGCTGCCGAGCAAAGCGGCGAAGACCAGCGCCGACGCTGGAACCTCGGCGCCCCCCGCCGTGTCGAATACCGCCACCAGCCCGCCCGCCAGCGCGCCGTAGAGCCAGCGGCCCGGATTGGTCGCGGCCGCCCCGAGCGGATCGCAAACGAGGAACACCAAACCGAACGCCAACCCCGATCCAGTCGCGCCCCACGCCAGCGCCCCGCCTCCCAGCAGCGTAACAACCACGAAGCCGGCGACCGACGCCACGATCACACGCCAGGAGATCAGCCCGGCCACCAGCAGCAATACGGCGGCCGGAATGGTTGCCGCCGCCACCCATGGACCGTTCCCTGCGAGCGATGTACCCGGAAACGAGAAGACCAGGAACGCGAGCGCGGCGGCCGCCGCGTTGAGAAAACCAAAGCCGCGCCCGCCGAAGATCAGCTCGCCCAACACCGCGCCGAAGCTGACCACCAATGCGATCTGCCACAGCGGTACCGTGACGGGCACCATGACCGTGACGATCATCGCCGTGGTCAGGCCGTGCCACATCAGGATCCGCCCGCGCAGAAGGGTGAAGAGCAGCTCCCAACCCAACGTCACCGCAAGCGCCACGGCGAGCACGCCCAAGGTCGCCCCTCCCGCCTCCGCCAGTGCCGCCAGCAACGGAAGAACCAGCGCTGCCGCCTGGATCGCCGTCACCCGCGCCCCACTCCAGCCCCTGCGCAGATACGGCGCATGCGGCGCGAGGACCGTGAGTGCAAGCCGCCTCATGCCGCTTCCGCCAATTCGTCGAGAACATCGCGCAGAAGCCCGCCGTAATCCGCTCCGCTGGTACAAAGGCAAGACAGCAGCGCCAGATCCTCCTCGACCAGGCTCAGGCAGCCGAGGCGCTGGGCCGCCTCGGCGTCGCCGACGCTAAGCGCCCGCATCAAAGGGACTGGCAGGAGACCGGCGGGCAGGACACCTTCCAGCGCTTCGGTCGGGATCAGCGGGCGCGGGGACTGGCTTGCCCGCCGGGCATTGAGACGCTCAAGCAGCGACGGCTTGCGAACGGTCGGCGGGCTATCGACGGCGCTGACCTGCCAGTGATGGCGGCCCAGATACGTGGCGTCACGTCCGGCCAGCACCGAGCCTGACAGAACCTTCGCGCTGCCCTCCGCCCTGGTTTTTTCGCCTTTCGTCAGGTCGTCGATATTGGCGCCCAGGACCGTGCGGATCAGCCGGGGCCGGCTAATGCGGGGGCCGGCCAGCGCGATTACTCGCTCAGGGCGATAACAGCCGGTCTCGAATAAATCGCCGATCGCGGCGACATCCTGGCAACCGATGGTCCAGACCTGGTCTCCCATGCCGAGCGGATGCAATCGATGCACATGCGTCCCGGCGAGACCGGACGGGTGCGGACCGGAAAAGCTGACGGTGCGGACCCGGTCCGACCTCTCGACCAGATCAGCCCCCGGCGATTGGCAGACGTAGACCTGCTTGTCGGTCAGCATCGTCAAAAGCTCCACGCCACGGCGGAACATGTCCAACTGCGGCTCGAGCACAACCCGCGGATCGGCGGCCAGCGGATTGGTGTCCGTCGCGGTGACAAAGATCGCATCGGGCTTCGCATCCGGCGCGGGAACGCGGCCGAAGGGACGGGTCAGGAAGGCAGGCCAGAGGCCGCGGGCAAGCAACGTCTGGCGAACCTCTTGGCCAGTGGCGCGACAAACCGGCTCCGCGTCGGCGCTCACGTCGACGTCATCTTGACGGATAACCAGGGCCGAGAGCGTTCCGCGCGGGCCGCGATCGATCGCCGCGACAATGCCCGCAAGCGGCGAAACGAAGGCGATCTCCGTCCGCTTGCGATCAATAAACAGCACCTGGCCGACGCTTACCCGATCTCCCTCGGCGACCGCAAACTTGGGCCGCATACCGGGATAATCGACGCCCGAGAGGGCGACCGAGCGGACCACGGGGCCGTCGTGAATAGCCTGTTCCGGTGATCCGACGAGCCCCATATCGCATCCCCGCGAAATCTTGACCTGCATTGGCCTCTCTCGCCCCTCCGCTTGGCACCGTGGCTACCGCCCGGTCGTGGCCCTGGGATGGAGCAGCATCGGCGTTGCCGTAGCGATCGGCCTTGATTCACGTCAATTTTCGGATCGATGCATCTGCTAGGATGAAGGCACTACGGAGAGACGCCCCTCTACCCCCACAGGAGCCAACCCATGTTCGCTCGCCACGCCATTCGTCTATCGATAGCCGCGGGCGCCGCCTGGCTCGCCATCACTCTACCGGTGCCGGCGCAGAATGGCCCCATGCTGTCGGATATCGTGGATAGCTGGCTCGCCTCGCCGCATGCCGATCGAACGGCTGAAGCTTTCACCCATTGGGACAAGGAAGGCGAAGTGCCGGAAAGCTGCGCCGCCTGCCACTCGGGACCCGGCTTCATTGATTTCGCGGGGGCCGACGGTAGTGCTCCCAGCGTGGTCGACCACCCTGCCCCCGTCGGATCGCCGATCGATTGCGCCGCCTGTCATAACAGCGCCGCCACGACCCTCAATACCGTGACGTTCCCGTCCGGCGAAGAAATCGGCGGACTGGGACGTTCGGCGATCTGCATGGTTTGCCATCAGGGACGCAGTTCAACCGACGCCGTCAATGTGGCTCTGAAAGGAGTCGAGAACGACACGGTCTCGGCTGATCTGACCTTCCTCAACATCCACTATCGCGCAGCGGCTGCAACGCTTTTCGGCGATACGGTACGGGGCGGATACCAGTACGAGGGAAAAGACTATGCCGGGCGGTTCAATCACGTGCCGTCGTTCGATACCTGCGCCGCGTGTCACGATCCGCACAGCACAAAGGTCTTAGTCACGCAATGCACGACCTGCCACACGGACGTCGATAGCCCCAAAGCGATCCGCACTACCCGGCTCGACGTTGATGGAGACGGCAATAGTGTCGAAGGTATCGCAGGCGAAATCGACACCTTGCATGACAAGCTGGCCGGCGCGATCCGGACCTATGCGGCCGAGGTCGCGCGCATGCCTATCGCCTACGCGTCGGGGACCTACCCCTATTTCTTCAACGACACGAATTCCGACGGCGACGTCGGAGCCGACGAGGCCACCTATCCAAACCGCTACCAGCGCTGGACCCCGCGCCTTTTGAAAGCGGCCTACAATTATCAGTTCGTCGCCAAGGATCCGGGCGCTTACGCACATAACCCCGCTTACGCGATCCAACTCATCACCCGCAGCCTCGAGAGCCTGTCGGAAAAGGTGGAAATCGACTGAGGGAGGACTCGGTAGGCCGTTGATCGTGCCGCAGGACCGGGGCACAACGCCGCTCAGCAAATGGAATTGATGGAGGTCAACGTGCCGAGGCCGCGCGACCGATAGGCTGATCAGCATGGCCAGCGTCACTTCAGTCTTCCAGATGCAGGGGGTCACCAAGGTCTACCGGACCGGCGGTGTCGAGGTCTGGGCCTTGCGCGGCGTCGACGCCGAACTCAAGGCCGGCGAATTCGTCGTCATGCTGGGTCCGTCCGGCTCGGGAAAGTCGACACTCCTCAACATCATGGGAGGACTCGATCGCGCGAGCGCCGGCCGGGTGACGTTTCAGGGCGAAGATCTGACCAGCAGTTCCGACCGGGCGTTGACCCTTTACCGGCGCAACCATGTCGGCTTCGTCTTCCAGTTCTACAATCTGATCCCGAGCCTCACGGCGCGCGAGAATGTGGCGCTCGTCACCGAGATCGCGCCAAGGCCGATGAACCCGGCCGATGCGCTTGCTCTCGTCGGTCTTTCACACCGGCAGGATCACTTTCCCGCCCAGCTGTCGGGCGGCGAGCAGCAACGGGTCGCTATCGCGCGCGCCGTCGCCAAGCAGCCGGAAGTGCTCTTGTGCGACGAGCCGACGGGCGCGCTCGACTCGGCCACCGGCATCAAGGTGCTCGAGGCGCTAATTGGAATCAACGAAACGCTGGGGACGACAACGGCGATCATCACGCACAATGCCGGGATTCAGGCGATCGCCCATCGGGTCTTCCAGTTCGTCGACGGGCGCATCGCCCAGGTCATCCGCAACGAGACACGCGTCGCGCCCAACCAGGTGACGTGGTGATGCGATGACCGCGCTCGACCGCAAGCTTTTGCGTGATCTCGCTCGTCTCTGGGCGCAGGGATTGGCCGTCGCGCTGGTCATGGCCTGCGGGGTCATGACCATCATCATCGCCGTCGGCGCCTACCGCTCGCTGCTGGCGACGCGCGAAGCCTATTACGAGCGCTACAGCTTCGCCCATGTCTTTGCCCAGGCCAATCGCGCGCCGATCGCTCTCGGCCAGTCGATCGCGGCGATCGACGGAGTCGCGGCTTTCGAATTGCGGATCAGCCGCACGGTTCTTCTCGATCTCGACGGTGTCCGCGAACCGGCGACGGGACAGGTTGTCTCCATCCCGGATCGTGGCCGCGCTGGCGTCAATCGCCTGGTCATTCGCACCGGCCACCTGCCACAGCCCGATCGCCCCGAGGAAGTGGCGGTCAATGAGGATTTCGCCGTGGCCCACGGCTTTCAGGTCGGCGACGAATTTTCCGCAATCCTCAACGGCCGCAAGAAGCGGCTCAGGATCGCCGGAACGGTGCTCTCGCCGGAATTCATCTATTCCTTCGGTCCTGGGGACCTGGTACCCGATCCGCGCCGCTTCGCCATTCTGTACATGACGCGGCATGTGCTCGCCCCGCTCTTCGATCGGGACGGCGCGTTCAACGATGTGGTGTTGCGGCTCCTGCCCGCGGCGAACGAGGCCGCCGTCATCGCCACCGTCGATCGCCTGCTGCGCCCCTATGGCGGGACGGCCGCATATGGCCGGAAGGACCAGCCGTCGCACGCGTTCCTGGATGCGGAACTGACGGAGCTGTCGGCGATGGCTCGGATCATCCCGCCGATCTTCCTCGTCGTCTCGGCCTTCCTGATCAACATCGTGCTGTCGCGGCTCATCGCGCTGGAGCGCGAGCAGATCGGGCTGCTCAAGGCCCTCGGCTATTTCGGCCGGGCGATCGCCTGGCACTACGCCAAGCTGGTCATCGCCATATCCGTGGTCGGAATCGCGATCGGATCGATTGCCGGAACCTGGCTCGGGCAAGGTCTCACACGGCTATATGGCGAATTCTTCTCCTTCCCCTTCCTGATTTTCCAGTCGAGTGTGGATCTTTATGTTCTTGCTGCCGGCGTCTCGCTCGCCGCGGCGCTGATTGGCGCGATGAAGGCGATCGTATCGGTCCTTGCCCTGGAGCCGGCGATCGCCATGCAGGCACCGCCGCCCTCACGCTACCGCCACCATTTCGTCGAGACTTTAGGTCTGTTTAAGCTGTTCTCTCGCCTGACGGTCATGGCGATCCGCCATCTTGTGCATCGGCCGCTGCGGGCTGCGGCCACGAGTTTCGGCATCGCGCTCTCGGTCGCGCTGCTGGTGACGGCGCTGTTTGCCGGCGATTCCGTGAATTTCATGATCGATACGATCTATTTCCGTTCGGACCGCCAGCATGCCAGCTTGGCCTTTGCCGAAGAACGGCCACCGTCCGTGATGGCGGCCGTCGGCCGCCTGCCGGGAATCCTCACGGCCGAGCCCTTTCGCAGCCTTCCGGTCGTGCTCCGACACGGCAGCCTGTCGCACCGACTCGCCATCACAGGAAAGCCGCCCGGCGCGACGCTCTCGCGGGTACTCGACGAAGACCTGAAGCCGGTGGTCCTACCGGCAGACGGACTTGCCATCTCCGAACGGGTCGCCGCCATTCTCGGCCTGACCCGCGGCCAGACGGTCACCGTCGAGATCCTGACCGGAAGGAGGGAGGTGGTCGACGTGAGGATCAGCGCGGTCATCCAGAATTACCTTGGCCTGGCGGTCTTCATGGACATGGACGCCCTATGGCGGTTGACCGGCGATGGACCCCGGGTCAGCGGCGCCCATCTGGCCCTCGACACGCGGGCGATGGATCGGCTGTACTCCGCTGTCAAGAACACCCCGACGATCGCGTCGATCACCCTTCTAAACCAGTCGCGGGAAAAATTCCGCGAAACCATCGAACGCAACATCACCATCATGACCACGCTTTACGTAACGCTGGCGGTCATCATCGCATTCGGCGTCATCTACAATTCGGCCCGCATCCAACTGTCCGAACGGGCGCGGGAACTCGCGAGCCTGAGGGTCCTCGGCTTTACCCGCGGCGAAGTGTCGCGGGTGCTGCTGATCGAAATGGCGGTCATCGTGCTGATAGCCCAGCCGCTTGGCTGGGGCCTCGGGGCCGGGTTCGCCATCCTCGTTGGCCGCGGCTTCGAAAGCGACCTGTTCCAGCTTCCGATCGTCCTCGAGGCGCATACATTTGCCAAGGCGAGCCTCGTCGTTCTGGCGGCCGCAGCGCTCTCCGCCTTCATCATAAGGCGACGCGTCGATCGGCTCGATCTTATCCGCGTTCTCAAGACGAGAGACTGAAGATGGGCCGCTGGCTGAAAGTCTTTCTCGCGCTTCTGGCCGCCCTGGCGGTCGGTTTCGCGTTTTACGAGGCGCTTCGCCCGAAGCCGGTGCCCGTGGACGTGGCGGCGATCGCGAGCGGACCATTGACGGTCACGATCGACGAGGAAGGGGTGGTGGAATTTCGCGAGATCTACGCGATTTCCGCGCCGTTTCCGGCAAAGATCGAGCGCAGCTCCTTGCATGTGGGCGATACGGTCATCGCCAACCGGACCCAGATTGCGACCCTGCGCCCCTCCGATCCCACCTTCATAGACGCCCGATCCGAGACCGAACTTGGCGCAGCGATCGACGCCGCGAATGCCGCCGTGGCGCTGGCCGAGGCCGATCTCAATCACGCCCAGGCCGATCTGCGTCAGTCGGAGTCGGAGTTGAACCGGGTCGAAACGCTGCGCAAGACCGGCACCCTTTCGGCGAAGGCGCTCGAACTGGCTGCCACCGATGTCGATCGCCAGCGTGCCCAATTGCGCAGGGCAGAGGCTCAGCTCGCCATACGCCAGAGCGAACTCGCGAGCGCCAGGGCGCGGCTCCTGCAGCCGGGCGACCCGCTCGATGCCGGCAGTTCCTGCCACTGCGTTCCGCTTTTCTCGCCGAGCGATGGCGTCGTCCTGTCGGTCCCGCTGGAGAGCGAAACGGTCGTACCGACCGGCACTCCGCTCGCGGAAATCGGTGATCCGAGGCGGCTCGAAGTCGTGGTCGACCTGTTGTCCGCCGATGCCGTCGCTGTGCGTCAGGGCGCGGATGCGACGATCACGGGCTGGGGCGGGCCGGACCTGCAGGCTCGCATTCGCCGCATCGAACCGACCGCCTTCACCAAGGTCTCTGCCCTCGGCATCGAGGAGCAACGGGTCAATGTCCGGCTCGACATCGTGTCACCCCTCGACGGCGAGGAGCGGCCCGGCCATCGCTACCGCGTGGTCGCCCGCATCGTGCTCTGGCACGGCGAGGATGTTCGTCGGCTGCCGCTCGGCGCCTTGTTCCGTACGGGCGATCATTGGAGCGTCTACGCCGTGGAAGACGGCCGCGCGGTTCTGACGGGAGTCAGCATCGGCCATCGCGACACCGAGGCGGCGGAATTGATCGACGGGCTGGAGCCGGAAGCGAAGATCATTCTGTTTCCCAGCGACACTGTCAGCGACGGGGTTGCGGTGACGCCGCGACAGAGCGGTTCCTGACGGGCCCCGAACCATCACAAAGCGCCGCACGCGGTGCTCCGCGTCCCGCCCGTCAGTTTACCGCGTGGGTTTGCCGCCCGGTCTTTGCGTTGATCACGGCCGCTGTTTCCCTACCGATCCCGTCCATCCTCAAGGACATCCCCTTGGCGCCAAGCTCCATCAGTGTTCCGACCTCGTCGGAATGCTCGGCCAGCGCGGTTTCGTAGAAATCCCGGACGAGATTGGCCGCCGCTCAAATGCCGATAATCATCGACACATTCACTGATCCAGATCAATGCCGCGACGGTTTCTCCCTGCGAATGTGCACCATCGACCGATGAGGCGAACGCGATGACCCGACAGATCAATCCGCAATCCGGGCAACCGTCAAAGCCAGGCAAGGCCCGCGCGCGGCCTTCGAGACCGGGTCGGTTCAGACCCGCGACGGGCGAGCCGGACGTCTCCGGCAAGCGATATCTGAAGGTGCCGATCAACGAACTCTGACCAGTCGGCGGGCGCGCCCACGGTACGATACGTGCGCCCTGCCTTACCCCCAGCAGGAGGTCTTTCCATGTTCAGTACCGCCAACGTTGGCACCGCCGACCGCGTCATCCGAATCCTTCTCGGCATAGCGCTCGCCACCTATGCCTATGCGTCGCTGGTATCGCCCTGGTCGTGGGTGGCCTATGCCGTCGCCGCGATCCTCGTCCTCACTGCGCTCATCCGGTTCTGTCCCGCCTACGCCCTGTTCGGCGCCAGCACCTGCAGTCGATCCGCCGGCGGAGATCCAGCAAAGGCGTCGGCGCCTCCCTCGGATCGCCCGTCAGGCCGGCTTTGATCCGGTTGTCCTGAAGGCCTTCACCGCGGCCTTCGGCGACGGCGACGGCGGGGCGGGCGAACCCGCCTCGGATTGCGGCCTTCTCTGCAGCGGCGCGAATTCCTCAGCCGTCAGCGTTTCCCGGGTGAGCAGCATCTCCGCCCCGGCGTCCAGATCGGTACGCTGTCCTGCGAGGATATCCTTGGCGCGAACGCGCGCGGCCTCGACGATCTCCCGGACGGCCAGATCTATCTCGCGCTCGGTGGCTTGCGAGGCCTCGAATGAACGGGTCTGCGGTACGGCGAGAAACGCCTGGGCGGGACGCGTGTAGGTCCGTTCGCCGAGACCGGAATCCATGCCGTACCGCGTCACCATTTCGATGGCGATATCGGTCGCCTTCTGGAGATCGTCCGCGGCGCCGGTCGACACATCGCCGTCGAAGATCAGATCTTCGGCGGCGCGCCCACCCATCAGGACGACGATCCGGTTCTTCAATTCGCTGGCGGCGAGCAGGAACCGATCCTCCGTCGGCCGCTGCATAGTATAGCCGAGAGCGCCGACGCCGCGCGGGATGATCGAGACCTTCTGTACCGGATCGACGCCCGGAAGATTGGCCGCGACCAGCCCATGGCCCATTTCGTGATAGGCGACGCGGCGACGCTCTCTCTCGCTCAGAACACGGCTCTTCTTTTCGATGCCGGCGACGATGCGCTCGATGGCGGTCGTAAAGTCGCCGAATGTTACCGAGGCCCCGTCGCGGCGGGTCGCGGCGATCGCCGCCTCGTTGATCAGATTGGCAAGGTCGGCCCCGGTGAATCCGGTGGTCAGGCCAGCGACCTTGGCAAGGTCGACGTCGTCATCGAGGATGATCTTGCCGGCATGCACCTTGAGGATGGCAAGGCGGCCCGCCTGGTCGGGCCTGTCGACCAGCACCTGGCGGTCGAAGCGACCGGCGCGCAGCAGCGCGGGATCGAGAATTTCTGGCCGGTTGGTGGCGGCAAGCAGGATGACGCCGACACTCGGATCGAACCCGTCGAGTTCGGCCAGTAGCTGGTTGAGCGTCTGCTCCTTTTCGTCGAAGCCACCATAGCCACCCGCCGTGCGGCTGCGGCCGAGGGCGTCGAGCTCGTCGATGAAAATGATCGACGGTGCGGCCTTGCGCGCCTGTTCGAACAGATCGCGGACCCGCGCCGCGCCGACGCCGACGAACATCTCGACGAACTCGGACCCGGAGATCGAGAAAAACGGCACACCCGCCTCTCCCGCCACCGCGCGGGCCAGCAGCGTCTTGCCGGTGCCCGGTGGCCCGACGAGAAGGATGCCTTTGGGCACGCGGGCGCCCAGTCGGCCATAGGTCGTCGGGTCCTTGAGAAAGGAGACGACCTCCTGCAGTTCCGACTTGGCCTCGTCGACACCGGCGACATTGGCGAAGGTCACCTTGGTGTCCTTCTCCACATAGACCTTGGCCCGCGACTTGCCGATCGACATGAGACCGCCCAAGCCCTGCCCGCCGCCGGCCATGCGGCGGAAGAGGAACATCCAGATCACGTAGATGACGAAGAACGGCAGCACCCAGGCGAGCAGGGTCCCCAAAAAACCGCTGGATGGCGCGCCGGTCACGGTGACCCCATGGGCGATGAGCTTGTCAGCCAGCCCGGTGTCGACACGGGTCGTGACGAAACGCGTCTTGCCGCTCGGCAAAGCCTCCTTCAGCGTTCCCTGGACGGTGTCGTCGCCGACGGTGACCTGCGCGACCCGGTCCTTGGACAAAAGCTCCTCGAACTGGCTGAACGGGATGGTCTCGATTTCCGAATAGGTTCCCCAGACCCATTGCAGCAAGGTGAAGCCGAAGATCGCCGCGAGGACGTACCAGATGATGATTGTCTGCTTTTGCAGCGTCGTCGGCGAATCCTTGGCCATGTATGGCTCCCGTCAATCGAAACACGCGGTCTTGACGGTCCACTTCCGACTGCATCAAGACCTGCGGGAAATGCGGCTGCGGCAAGACCATCACGGCGGTCGCCGTAACACCCGCGACGACCACCCGCCTTGGCAGACCAGCCGGTCAGGCGGCCGTCACGGCGATCTTCTTTTCCTTGCTCTGCGCCTCGGCCGTCTTCGGCAGTTTGACCGTCAGCACGCCCTTAGTGAAACTCGCCGCGATCTGGTCGGCGTCGACCCCGTCGGGAACCCGGAAGGAGCGCGTGAAGGACCCGTAACGGCACTCGGAGAGGTAGTAGTCCTTTTCCTTCTTGCGGGCTTAGAAGCATGTCGCGATACCGGACTCGTCCGCCGGTGCCGCTGAACGGAATGACCAAAGCCCGCGCATGCGACTTCAGCATTGATCCTGATCAAGATTTCGCATCTTGGCGGCGCTGGATTCGGATCAAGCCGAGAAGGAAGCTTCACGCATCTAGCCGTCACTCGCGCCGAGAGCGCGCCGAAGCGTCCGGATCACCACCCCGCGCGCCTTGTCGTCGGCCGCCTTCTCGAGCCGATCGTTGATGTCGAGGAAGAGTTTCGAAACGTCGTTGTGCCAGTCGAGATGAGCCAGCTTGCCCGGGTCGATGCGGCGCGGCGTGTCGGATTTCAGCGGGATGGCGGCCTCGGCCGTGAGCCTGAAGCCGTCGTCCAATCGCGGCACGATGACCCGGTCTTCCGGAACCACCGCGCTCACACGCTGCTTCAGCCCCTCGATCGCCTCCACTTCCCCGTGCACAAGGAACAGACCGGCCTCCACCGGACGCCGTTCCGACAGCCAGTCGCAAAGCTCGGGTCCGTCGGCATGGCCGGAGTAGAGATCGATCTCGCGGATCTGTGCCCGCACGACAAACTCATCGCCTTGAATACGGACCTGGCGGGTCCCGTCCTTCAGGATCCGGCCCAGCGTGCCCTGGGCCTGGAAGCCGACGAACAACACCGTCGCTTCCGGCCGCCACAGCCAGTTCTTCAGACGGTGCCGGATGCGTCCGGCCTCGCACATTCCGCTGGCCGCGATCACGATATGGAAGCCCTTCAGCCGGTCCAGCGCCTTGCTCTCGTCGACCGTCTCGGTGAAGCGGATGTTGGATGCGCGCAAAGCGCGGGACAGAATGTCGCCGTGCTCCAATTCCCCCGCATGGTCGTGGAAAATCCGGGTGGCACGGGTGGCGAGCGGCGAATCGATGACGATCGAAATCGCCGGAAGATCGCCGGTCTCGATGAGACGCTGCAGGTCGACCAGGAGCTCCTGCGTCCGCTCGACCGCGAAGGACGGGATCAGCAGCGCCCCGTCCGGGTTGTTCGCCGCCCTCACCGCGTCCCGCAGTATCCGGCGACGATCGGCTTCCGACGCCCCGGCTCGATCTTCGTCGCCGTAAGTGCTTTCGCAGATGACATAGTCGAAGCCGCTCGGCGCGTCCGGGTCGGCTTGCAACAGCTTGTGAGCCGGGCCGAGGTCGCCGGAAAACAGCAGCCGCAGTGGTCGATCTCCGGAGCTGGCGATCTCGATTTCGATGGAGGCTGAGCCGAGAAGGTGCCCTGCGTTCCAATAACGCGCCCTGACGCCGGCCATCACTTCGAACCACGCGTCGAACGCAACGGCCCGGAATTGGCTCAGGCATTGGGCGACGTCGGCGGCGTCATAGATCGGCGCCACGACCCTGCGACCGCGCCGCTTGTTGCGGCGGTTGAGATGCGCGACTTCGGTATCCTGGATATAGGCCGAGTCGGGCAGCATGACGCTGCACAGGTCCTGGGTCGCGCGGCTGGCTAAGACGGGGCCGCCGAACCCATGCTTGGTCAGCTTCGGTAGCAGCCCGGAATGGTCGATGTGGGCGTGGGTCAGCAGCACCGCATCGACCTGCTTCGGCTCGAACGGAAAGGCGCGGTAGTTCAGCTCCTTCTCCGACTTCGATCCCTGGAACAGGCCGCAGTCGATCAAAAGCCGGCCGCCGGCAACCTCCAGTTCGAAACATGAGCCGGTGACGGCCTGTGCCGCTCCGTGGAACCGGAGGATCGGCCCCTGGCCCGTTTTCGTGCTATCTTGGCTCATTGGAAGCTCCAGCCGTTATCGTCAGAATTGATTGCCCTCGGTCGCCGCGTTCAGGTCGGTAATCGCCTCACGGCAGGCCCACGGCCTTCACACTCCTGGTCGCCCCTGGCTCGCCGCCGCGCCGCCTGCGAGCTCGATGATCTCCGCGGTGATCTGTTCCTGGCGCACATGTCGGAACGTCGCCCGCAAAGCGCCGAGCTGCCGATCGATTTCGCGATGCGCCGCGGCCATTGCCGTCATCCGTGCCTGGTTTTCCGCGGCGAAGGCGTGCAGCGCGATCTCGCAGAACAGAGCATGCAAATATTGGGCGGTGAGATCGGCCAGGAGCTTGCGGGCCGGCAGATTGAGGATCGGCGGCTCCCTGTGCTCAGCCCCCGCGAAGGTGGCAGGGTCCGGCGGCAGGAGAAGCCGACGAACGACCGTCGGCTCGGCCCCGACGGACCCATTGGCGAAGACCGCCGTCACCCGTTCGACCCCTCCTGTTCCGATCCTCTGGTAGAACGCATCGCAAATGTCGCTGGCAAGCTTCGGAATGCCGGAGGAATGGGATGGCATCGCGCTGGTCCAGTCGGCCGCAATGCCGCGTTCGACGGCATGGGATAATCCGCGCGTGCCGATAAGAAAAAGCACCGGCACCAGCACCTCGTCGGCGATCGTCTCCAACACACGCTCGTTGAAGGCTCCGGCGAACCCCTGTTCGGCGCCGAAGACGACGAGCGCTGCCTTGCTCGTCCGGTCGGGCGGAGGCGGCGCCTCGGTACTGGCGGGTGGCGGTCGGACGCGACAATCGGCAGTGTCGCCCTCCAGATCATCTGGAACCAGCCGCTCCGCTTCAACGCCCGGGGACCGGAAGACTTGGTCGACGGCAAAGCCCCAGGCAGCCCTCCCAGAGTTGAATGACCGCAACGCCAGGCGCTGGCGAAGATCGCGAAGAGCGGGCCTGTTCACGGCGATCCGCGAGGTCGTGAGATGGCGCCGTAGGAATCTCATGCGACGGATCATTGAGGAATTCCGGATCGTGATAGATGAGATGACAGCGGAGCGTGAACTCAAGGCATTGGGGTTTTCAAGCTGTCGGCTGTTGAAGCAGACACGGACCTATTCATCGTCAAGGTAACCGCCCTCCTTTATGGTCAGCAAGGCCTCGAAAGCGGTTGTCCGGTGTAGCTCGCCGGAAGGCGAGGCGCATCTGCTTCTCGGTTTCGATCAGAGCGAAGAAAAACGCGCCGATGGCGATAATAAGGAGTCCATCCGACGGCCGGACGCCCTGCGTGCCGAACACGGCCTGCAAGGGGGGCAAGTAAGTTATTGCGAACTGCGCGGACGTAACGGCGACAACGCAGGCCCAGATGACCTTCGTGCCCTTTGCGGCCGACCAGGTAAGGGAAGTGCCGTGGATGTTGCGGATAAAGAAGAGGTGGAAGATCTCCAGCACCACTAGCGTGTTCATCGCCATGGTTTGCGCCAGCGCGACCGGATACTCCCTGTCGATCGCGTAGAAGTACATGCCAAACACCGCGACGAGGAAGAGCGTCGATACGAGAACGATGTGCCAGACGAGTCCGCCCGTCAGCAGCGGCTCGTTACGCGGGCGGGGCGGCCGGCGCATGGTGCCGGGCTCCGAGGGCTCGAAGGCGAGCGCGAGGCCAAGCGTGACGGCGGTGATGAGGTTGATCCAGAGGATCTGCACCGCCGTGATTGGCAGCGCCATGCCGACGAAAAGCGCGACGACGATGGTCAGGGCCTCGCCCGCGTTGGTAGGCAAGGTCCAGCTGATAACCTTCTTGATGTTGTCGTAGACCGTGCGCCCCTCGCGCACGGCCGCGGCGATGGAAGCGAAGTTGTCGTCGGCCAGCACCAACTCGGCGGCTTCCTTGGCGGCCTCGCTGCCCTTCCGCCCCATGGCGATGCCGGCGTCGGCGCGCTTGAGCGCGGGCGCGTCGTTCACCCCGTCGCCGGTCATCGCGACTGTCAGGCCGCGCGACTGGAGCGCGGTGACGAGGCGCAGCTTGTGGGCCGGCGAGGTGCGCGCGAAGATGTCCGTCCCCACGGAGGCCTCGGCGAGTTCGGCATCGTCCATCGTCTCGATATCGGCGCCCGTCAGGACACGGGTCGTATTCTTCAGCTCGATCTGTGCGGCGATGGCGCGGGCGGTGGCAGCATGGTCGCCGGTGATCATCTTCACCCGAATGCCCGCCGCGTGGCACTCAGCCACGGCCTCGATCGCTTCGGCTCGGGGCGGATCGATCAGGCCGATCAGCCCGATCAAAGTCAGCTGCCCCTCCAGGTCGGCGGCGTTCAGGATCGTGTGATCCTGCGGCACGGCGCGCGCGGCGACGGCGATCACGCGCTGGCCCTCGGCGGCGAGATCTTCCACCATCGCGTGCCAGCGCCGCTCGTCGAGCGGCTCGGCGCCGCCATCGGCCGTGCGCTGGTTGGCGCAAAGGGCCAGAACCGCCTCGGGCGCGCCTTTGACGAAGATGCCGGCGTGACCCTCATGGTCGTGGTGCAGCACAGCCATGTAGCGGTGCGCGGCGTCGAAAGGGATCGCGTCTGTGCGGCTCCACTCGCGGAAGGGAAGGTGGCCCGCGCGGGTGATCTTGCCCGCAAGCGCCATCAGCGCGCCCTCCATTGGGTCCCCCTCGACGCGCCAGATGTCCTGAGCCCCGTAAAGCACCGCGTCGTTGCAGAGCGCTGCTGCGCGCGCGAACTCCATCAGCACGGCATGCTCTATCGGGCTCGCGTCGGCGTCGCGCCAGCGCACTGCGCCCTCCGGTGCGTATCCGTTGCCGCCCACCGAATAGACGTGCTCGGCCGCGGCGAGCGTCGTCGCCATCATCTCGTTGCGGGTAAGCGTGCCGGTCTTGTCGGAGCAGATGACGGAAACCGAGCCCAGCGTCTCGATCGCCGGTAGGCGGCGAACAATGGCGTTGCGGCGCGCCATGGTCTGCACGCCCACGGCCAGCGTGATCGTCAGCACTGCCGGCAGCCCTTCGGGGATCGCGGCGACGGAGAGGCCGACAACGGCCATGAATAGCTCGGGGAATGGAAGGTGGCCTACGAAGTAACCGTAGGCGAGGAGCGAGCCGGCGATCAGAAGGATGAACACCGTCAGCCAGCGGGCGAAGGCGTCCATCTGCTCGACGAGCGGGGTGGCAAGCGTTTTGACATCGGACAGCATGTCGCTGATCTGGCCGATCTGTGTGGCGCCGCCCGTGGCAACCACGACCCCGCGCCCTGCCCCTGCCGCGACCAGCGTTCCGGAAAACAGCATCGATGTCCGATCGCCTAGCGGAGCCTCCTCCAGCGCGGGCGCGGTGCCCTTGTCCACCGGAACGGACTCGCCCGTCAGTATCGCTTCCTCGGCCTTGAGGCTCCGCGCCTCGATCAGGCGCAGATCGGCCGTCACCCGGTCGCCCGCCTCCACGAGAACGATGTCACCCGGCACGATGTCGGCGGCGTCGACGCTCTGCCTCCGCCCGTCGCGCAGCACAGCCGAGTGGGGCGCGAGCATTCCGCGGATCGCCTCCATCGCCTGTTCGGCCCGCCCCTCCTGGACAAAGCTGATCACAGCGTTGACGAGGACGACCGCGAGGATCACGCCCGTGTCGACCCAGTGCTGCAGAGCCGCTGTCACCACCGCCGCGGCAATCAACACATAGATCAGCACGTTGTGAAAACGCCCAAGGAACCGCAACAGCGCGCTTCGCCTTGGCGGCTCCGGCAGGCGGTTCTGCCCATGCGACTGCAAGCGGACGGCCGCTTCCTCCGAGCCTAAGCCCGCTGCGGTAGCCTGTAGCAGATTGAGCGCTTCATCTGATGGCAGGGCGTGGAAGGCGGATACTCGGCGTTGCTCGGTCATTCGATCGCTTTCGGTGATGGTCGTGAGCGTGCGGCCCCGACGCTCATGACGCCTGCTTTTCTTCCGTCTCGATCGGAGGAATTTCGGTGCGATCTTCCTCGGGAGCGCCGCAGAGCAGATCCACGGCACGGTCGGCCGCGTCCTGGAAGGGCTCCAGCACGATGTCCGCACCCTCGCCAAACAGGTTCTCCGTATCGCGCGTGCTGTGGGACGTCACCGCGATGCGCCCGCGGAACCCTGAGGCGCGGGTCAGCTGGATAAGCGTAATGCGCGTGTCCTCGTGGCTGAGACCCGTGGGGTGGATCGGGATGGTGGAGACGATCCACTCGGCCCGCGACAGCGGCAGTTTGGCCACGAACTCGGGATCACTCGCGTCACCGAATTCAGGGTCGAGTCCGAGCTCGCGCCATCGCCTCACCGCCAGCGGGTTGAAGTCCACTCCCAGCACACGGATGCCGCGCTTGTTCAGGCGTATCCCGATCGCCGTACCGAAACGGCCAAGCCCGAAGATGAGCACCTTGCAACTGTCGCCGTGGTGGGCGCCGGCCTCGCTCCGCTCGCGCGGGGTGCCCCTGCGCTCGAAGATGCCAAGTAGCGGCTCGCAGACGGCGTAAAGCTGATGGGAATAGGTGATCATATAGGTGGAGGCTGCGATGGTCACGAGACCGACCATCGTCACGAGCCCCAACGCATCTTCCTGCACATGGCCGAGTGAGACGCCCATGGCGATGAAGATCAGGGAAAATTCGCTGATTTGTGCCACGGTCAGACCAGCAAGAAAGCTCGTGCGTTTGCGGTAGCCCATCGCTCCCATGATCGCGAGCACGATCAGCGGGTTCCCGATTAGCACGAAGAGCGAGAAGACGACGGCGCCGGCAACATGCGCACCGAGCAGCGACAGGTCGAGCGTAGCGCCAAGAGCGATGAAGAAGAACAACAGCAGGAAGTCCCGCAGGGGGGCGAGCCGCGCCGCAATGGTTTCGCGATAGGGGGTGGAGGCGAGCGACATGCCGGCGAGGAGGCCACCCACCTCTTTGCCTAATCCTACCAAATCGCTTACCGCGGCGAACATTGCCGCTTGGGCGATGGCGAATATCACCAGCAGTTCAGGGGCGCGCGCCAGCCGTTCTGTCAGCGGACTGGCCACATATCTGACGAGAAGAACGACCAACGCCACCATCGCCGCGCCGGAGGCGAGGACCGTCACCACCGATCCGCTGCCATGCCCGTCCCCCGCGCCGATCCCGATGGCCGAGAGCACGATCATCGCTAGCACGACAATGAGATCCTGCACGATCAGGAAGCCGAGTGCGATCTGGCCGTGTAGCGAATCGATCTCGCGCTTGTCGGACAAGAGCTTCACGATGATGATCGTCGAGGAGAAGGTCAGCGCAACCGCGACATAGAGGCTGGTGACGTATCCAAGGCCGAGCGCGAGGCCGATCAGGTATCCGAAGATGGACGTGAAGAGGACCTGCCCAACCCCTGTCAGAAGTGCGACCGTGCCCAGTGACCGGATGAGCTTCACATCGAGTTTGATGCCGACCATGAACAGAAGCACGGCGATCCCGAGTTCGGACAGAAGGTCGATCTGCTCGTCGGAATGCACCACGTCGAGCGCCGAGGGTCCCGCGATCAGGCCCACCGTGATGAAGCTGACGATCAGCGGCTGTCTGAGCAGGATGCCGGGCAAGCCGATGGCCGCAGCCATGACGAGCAGCAACGCCACCTCGGCGAAAGGAGAATGGATCAGCGCGTCCATCTGGCCTTCTCGCCACCGGCCCGGGGCTCATCTTTCTCTGACCTCTCCGCATCGGGATCGACTTCCCGCGACCGTGTGGCGTGACTGCGCAGAAATGCCTCGAGATCGCAGTCTGCGATCCGCCATCCCTTGCCGATGTCGATTGCGTGGATCTCGTCGCCCTTGATCCAGTGACGAACCGTTGCCTCGCTGACCTTCAAACGATCGGCAACCTCCTTGACGGTCTGGTATTGGTCGCGGGCCATCGGGGAGACGCCTCTAAGCAGCGGTTTGCTGCAGATTAGCGAGGAATGGCCGATCTTCGTTGACGTGAGTCAAAGCAAGCGATGTTCCTTCATGCTTCGGTGCGTGGAGGAACCGCCGCAAGGAGCACACGATGAAGACGATCATGGTGGCAACGGATTTCTCTGAGAGATCTGATCGGGCGCTGCGGCGCGCGACGCTGCTTGCCAAGCACTTCGGCGCGGCCATGTCGCTTGTTCATGTCGTCGACGACGACCAGGCCCGGCGCATCGTGGAAAGTGAGCGCGATATCGCGGGTCGACTCCTGCATGAGCTGGCAGCGACAGTCAGAGATGTCGATGGAGTGACCTGCGCGACCCGGGTAATTCTCGGCGCGGCGTTTGCCGGCATCGCTCAAGCCGTCGAAGAGATTGCACCAGACATGCTGGTCATCGGTCCTCATCGGCGACAGGCGCTTCGGGACGTGTTCATCGGCACTACGGCAGAGCGTACGATCCGGACGGTCACTTTGCCAGTTCTGATGGCGAATGCCCCTCCAGCTGGCCCTTATCGCCATGCAATGCTGACCACCGACCTCTCCGAAGGCGCGAGACGCGCGGCTCGGAATTTCTCTGCGCTGGACATCGGGCATGGGGCGAGGGTCTCGATCCTCCATGTGTTCGATGCACCGGCCCTCCGTCTGGGCATGAGCCATGCGATGCCAAAAAGCGACAAGGAGCATTACCTTGAAGGGGAACGCAAGAACGCCACACGGGCGCTTTCGGAATTCGTGCACTCCGCCGAGGTAGGACGCATTAATAAAATCGTTCGCCATGACGAGAGCACACCTGCGCAGGAGATTCTCAACGCCGCGAAGGCCGGAGCGGTGGACTTGATTGTCATCGGAACTCACGGCAGGAGTGGTCTGGCCAAGTTTTTCCTTGGTAGCGTGGCGGAGAAAGTGCTCCGTAATGCCGATCGTGATGTTCTTGCAGTGCCGCCGTCAACGGTGCCCTGAATGCAATCTTTTCATTTTACGGAGTAGAGGCTGCTTCGAGAATGGTCACGGCGTGAACTTCTTTGCGTCACGCGGTATGGAGTGAGCCTTGGAAAGCGTGACGTCGTCCGGAACGACCGGCCAGCCGCGCCGCGAACCGCGATCACCGTGCCTGTCGCCCCTTCATCCTGCATCGCGGCCTCAAAATCCCGGGGCGGCGGCTGTCCCGGCACGGCGCATACGCGTCCGCGGGGTCCGAACCCGTTGGGAGGCACTCTAGGCTACAGCGCACCAGCGGCCTTTGATTCCGATCAACGATTGCACCGCCCGCTTCGGCGGCGCCATGCCGCAAGACGCATGCGCCTCGCTCCCGGTGTCGCGGCCGCGCGCCTTGGGTTGTCACGACGATCTCGCCTAAGCGATCCCAGCCTCGATGGGACACAAGCGTGCGACCACGCGGTGTTCCGTTTCGTCCGTCGGGAACGCGACGCAATCGCCCTTGATGCGCGCGTCGTTGACCGTGAGCTCGACCCGTCCGGTGCCTAGATGATCGGGATCCTCGATGCAGATCATCAAACTTCCGGCAGGTCCCTTCACCCTGACTTCGGCTCCGCCCCAGAGCTTCGGCAGGCGCGGAGCGATGTGCACGGCACCCTGCCGAAGGCTGATGCCGAGAATGCCGTCTACGGCGAGCTGCCATGTCCAGCCTGCGGCACCGGTGTACCAGGTCCAGCCCGCCTCCCCGATTCCAGGCTCGGAACCACGCACGTCGCCCGGCAGGACATAGGGCTCGGCGCCGTATAGCTCCGCGCCCGCGCGGCTGGCGGTGCGGCGGATCGGGTTGATCAGGTCGAAGATTTCGTAAGCCCGATCGCCGTCGCCGAGCCGCGCATGAGCCAAGCCCAGCCAAGCCGCCGCGTGGGTATACTGGCCGCCATTTTCGCGCACGCCCGGCGGATAAGCGCGAATATAGCCGGGGTCGCGCGGTGTTCGATCGAAGGGCGGAGTGAGCAGGCGGACCAGCCGTGTTTCGGGATCAACGAGCCGCTCGGTCGCGGCGGCAACCGCTGCCGCGGTCCGCGTCCGCGATGGCCCGCCGGCCAGAGCCGCCCAGGATTGCGATATGCTGTCGATCTGGCATTCGTCGTTATCCTTCGAGCCCCAGGGCAGACCGTCGTCGGCGAAGGCCCGCGCATACCACCCGCCATCCCACCCGGCCGTATCGCCGGCCATGCGCAGATCGCCTGCGCGCGCCTTCCACAATTCGTCCAGATCCTCGCGCCCGACGACCCGAGCCAGCTCCGCGAATGCGTCGGCGCAGACGGCGGCGAACCAGGCGAGCCATACGCTTTCACCGCGTCCCTCCCTGCCGACCCGATCCATTCCGTCGTTCCAGTCGCCTGTCCCCATGAGCGGCAGTCCGTGAGCGCCCGCGGTGACTCCACGCGCCAAGGCCCGTCGACAATGTTCGAACAGCGTTGCGCGTTCGGAACCCGGCTCGAAGAGAGCGTAACGGTCCTCTTCGTCGTCCCCGAGCGGAGCGGCGGACAGGAACGCAACCTCTTCGGACAGTATCGCGGTGTCGCCGGTGGCCCCGACATAGCGGCCCGTCGCATAGACGAGCCACAAAAGGTCATCCGAGCAGTGCGTCCGCACGCCGCGTCCCGCCGGCGGATGCCACCAATGCAGCACATCGCCCTCCTCGAACTGCCGTGCTGCGCACTCCAGAATGTGCGCCCGCACCCGCTGCGGCTTGACGAACAAGAGCGCCGTCATGTCCTGGAGCTGATCGCGGAATCCGAAGGCACCGCCGGCCTGATGGAAGCCGGCGCGCGCGAAAATCCGCGAAGCGAGGGTCTGGTTGACGAGCCAGCGGTTGACCAGAAGATCGAAGGCCGGGTCCGGCGTCGTGACCGTGACGGCGCCAAGTCGCCGCTCCCAGATCGCCTGGTTTGCGGCCAGCGCCATCCTGGCCGTGCCGACGTCGGCCCAATGCGCGGCCAGCCGCCCCGCGTCGGTGGGGTCGTTGCCTTCGCCAAGCACGAAAACAACCTCCTCCGTCGCGCCGGGCGCGAGGTCGATGTGAACCTGAAACGCCGCGCAGGGGTCGGCGATGCTATCGAGCACGCCATCAAGGCTCCACGCGAGGAGTCCGGCGGGTTGGGCTGAATCGCCCTGCCGGCCGAGAAACGTCGTGCGGTTGCATGTCAGGCTATGAGGCGGGCGGCTTGCCGCCAGAAACGCCGTGCGGTCGCCAAATTCCGGATTCCATCCGTTGCGGGCGATCAGCGCCCGGCTCTCGGCATCATAGCCGCAGACCACGTGCGGCCGTGCCGTGCTGCCCAGTGCTCCCAGCAGCCATTCAGCGTAGTAGGTGGCGGTGAATCGGCGACCGCGTGAGCCCGGGTTGGATAGGCTGAGCAGCGCCAATTTCACGGAGGCGTCGGGCGGAACGAAGACGGTGAGACGCTGCTCCAGCCCCTCTCCATGGCGTTGCCAGGTCGTGGCTCCGGGGCTGTGACGGATCTGGCACGTCGTATCGCCGCCGGAGGGGAGCGGCGTCGGCGTCCAGATCCGGGCGGTCTCCTCGTCGCGCAGGTAGAGTGCCTCCGCCTGCGGATCGACCAAGGGGTCGTTCGACCAGGGTGTCAGCCGATGCTCGCCACTGTTGATGCACCAGGTGAAACCCAGTCCGGACTCCGACACGATCGTCCCGAAACGCTCGTTGGCCAAGACGTTGCACCAGGGCGCCGGTGTCTGGCGTCCACTGTCGAGATGAATCACGTAATCGCCGTTGGCCTGTGAGAACCCGCCATAGGAGTTGTCGAACAAGGTATCCGGCGGACGTGAGAGTTCGGCGACCGGCGTCGGCTCCGGCGGTCGCGGTCCGACCGGTTGAAAGTGGGGTGGTCCGATACGCACCGGGCGCGGAGCAGTGACCGCGTTGGCGAGGGAGGCCGCCGCGCCGTCGAGCGACAACCGTGCCGAAGCGGTGAGCGCGAGCCTCTCCCCCGCTCCGAACTGGTCCGCCGCCAGGAGATGAACGCCCCCGGAGCCGCCAAGGCCCGCAGGTACGCGCGCTTCGCGGAGTGTGGAGAACAACAGTTCGCGGGTCGGCTCCTGATAGCCGGAAGCACCTTCGCGCAGAATGACGAGGTCCACCCGAAGGCCCCGCCGAAGCCACCACTGATGCGCCCGGACCACGCCTGGGAGCAGTTGCGCATGCAAATCATCCGCTACCCGCACGAGAACGATCGGCAAATCGCCGGAAAGGCCCATGCTCCAGAGCTGCGCCTGCGCGGGAAGGCTCGTTTGCGACGCGGCGGCCGACAGGTGCGCCGGCGGCCGCGGGAGGACGAGATCGCGACACAGTGCCTGCGCCTCGGCCAGTGCAGGCGTATCGAGGCCGAGACGCCGCGCGTCGATCGCCGCGGATCGCAAGGCGTCTTCCATCGCCCAGTCGAGCGCCGGCACGGTTGCATAGCGCTCGGCGATCTCGAGCGCCGTCTCACGCGAGCCGGCGGCGCAAGTCACGAAGGCGAGTTGCGCCCGGGCTCCCGGAGCCAGGCGAATTCGAGCGCGGAGTGCCATGACCGGATCGAGCGCCCATCCGGCGCCGCCGGCCAAGACTCCGATTGCGCCCGGCGGGTGCTCCGCGTTTCCATGGCGGCTCAAGAAGGCCCGACGGTCGGTCTCGAAGCCGGCCGGCGTCACCGCCGAATCCTGAGCCACCAGACGATGAACGAGAACCGGGGGCCGGTCCGTAGAGCGCTGGGGGCGGCGGGTGAACACGAGGCCACCATGCTCGGCAATCCGCTCGCTGTGGACAAACAGCTTGCTGAACGCCGGATGCCGCTCATGTGCCGCCGCCGGCGCGAGCACAACTTCGGCGTAGCTGGTCAGGTCGATCTCGCGGGTCCTGCCGCTCTCGTTGAAGAGAGTGACGCGGCGGATCTCCACATCGTCGCCGGGCGCAATCGCGATTTCGAGACGGGTCGAGAGCTCATCTCCGCGATCACGAAACTCAGCCATGTGAGCGTGGAAGCTTGTCTCAGAAAATCCCCGGCCATGCTCGCCGACCGACCGTATCGCGCCGCTGTCCGGCTCGCTGAGATAGAGCCGTGCGTCGCCTGCGCGGCTGACGGGGTCTCCGGTCCACCGCGTCAGAGCCTGACCGCGCCACCAGAGCGCGCCGCCGCCGACACTGGTGATCCAGGATGCGAGGCTTCCATTACCGATGACGTGCACTTGTGGAATGGGCTCGTCGGGCGCGGTCCAGCCATGCAGTGTCGGCGTCTGCGTTCGCGCCAGGTCGGGCGTGGCGTCTTCCGCATCGGTGGCCTGCTCGGGCGGGAACTCCCAGGGCACACGTTCCTGCAGTAGCAGTTCGGTTGCGCGCATGTGGGGCTCCCGGCCAAAACGCTTGACGAGGATATTGTCATTCAGAGCGTTGCCGATAGCGGCGGCGATCATCCCCTGATGGTGCGCCATATACGCTCGGACCGGTGTGAAGCCCCCTTCGGCCGGACGTCGGTCCGGCGTGAAATCCGCCGCTTCGAAAAACCCATACTGGCCACACAGGCCGAGCTTTTCCAACCGGCGGAGATTGGCAACGGCCGCGACCGGTGCCACGGCCAGCGCCAGCGCGCTGGCGTAGGGTGCCACCACGTAGTCCGCGGATAGCCCGCGCTTCAAACCGAGACCTGGCACCCCGAATGCCTGATACTGGTAGCGATGCGCGGCATCGCGGGAGGCGAAGCCGGACTCCGATACTCCCCAGGGCAGGCCGAGCCTATCTGCATACTGGCGTTGCGCGGAAACTGCGGCACGTTCACTCTGCCCCAGAAGTCGCCCGGCATCGCTCGGCAGCAACAGCGCCGGCATGAGATATTCGAACATGGAGCCGTTCCAGGAGAGCGCCGCCAGTGCACCGCCGGCTTGGGTGATCGGCCGGCCCAGGTGGAACCAATGTTCGACAGGCACATCGCGCTTGGCGATCGCGAAATAGCTCGCCAGCCGCGCTTCGCTTGCCAAGAGGTCGTAATGATGCTGGTCGAGCCGGTCCGAGCCGAGATTGTAGCCAATCAAGAAGGTGCGGGTCTCGCTGTCGAAAAGGACGCAAAAGTCCATTCCGAACGCTCGCTCGCCGGCTCGCCGGGCAATGCTCTCCAAATTTTCGCGCAGGGCATTGCACGCGGTTTCTCCCTGTCCAAGCGCGATGGTCAGCTCGCAGCGCCAGTGCTCAGCGGCAGCGTCGGCTGGCACCAAACCGGATAAGGCAGCGCGCGCGCGACCGAGCTTTTCGATGCTGCCGTCGAGAGAGTCCGTGGCGACCGGCAGCGCCTCGAAGACTTCGGCTAGCACCTCGAGGCCGGGCGGGCCGGATTCAATGAGCGTGCGCCACGGCTCCAGGGCGTCGAGGTCGCGTCGCATATTCAAAAGGTGATGATCGGCACGTTCCAGCCAAGCGTGAATCGCATGCGGATCGACCTGATCGACGCCATCGAGAGCTTGCGCGACAAGCGTCTGAACCTTCCGCCAGTCCCCGGTAGCGATGTCGGCCAGCGCGGCCCGCCAGGTCGCGGGGTCGGATTGGATCGAAGGGAGACGCTCCAGCATCGCATCGATCGGCTCGAAGACCGCGCGCTGCTGCTGGCCGGGCAGCGCGGTGAGGGCCTCGCGCAACAACCGGAGTTCGTCGTCGAGACCCGCCCATTGGGAAGCAGACATCGCCGGTCCCCGGGCATATTCGCGGCAGCCCTCGCGCAGGGTGAGCAGGCTTACCGCTAGATTGCCGCTGTCGACGGTGGAAACGTAGCGCGGCTCAAGGGATTTGAGGGTCTTCGTCTCGAACCAGTTGAGCGTATGACCGCGGTAATTCTCAAGTCGACCGAGCGAATCAAGCGCGCAGGTCATCCGCGCGGCGAGGTCGAAGAGGCCGATATGGCCGAGATCGCAAGCCGTCAGCGAGGACAGGAACAGCATGCCGACGTTGGTGGGGGACGTGCGGTGCGCCGTCTCCTCATGGGGATTGGTTTGATAATTGTCGGGCGGCAGCCAATTATCGTCGGGTCCGGCGAAGGTTTCGAAATAGAGCCATGTCCGCCGCGCGACGTGACGCAAATAGACGCGGTCCTCCGCGTCGAGCTCTTCCTTGAAGAGCCGCATCGGCCTGCCTATGATATCGGCGATCAGAGGCGACAAGAACCAAACCAGGAGCAGCGGCAGGGCACCCGGCAAGCTGGCGGGATCGACCGTGGCTAGCAGAAGCGCGAGCAGGGCCGCAAGCGTCGGCGCCGCGGCCATGTCGGTCCAGACCCCGGTCCGCCCCTGCGCGACCCGCGCGGCCGAATGCGCCGCCGACGTCCATTGCAACAAGCCTCGCCGCGAGACGAAAACTCGCCATACGGTCTGGACGATCGCGGCCATGGCAAGCACGGCTTCATACGCCATGAAGACGATCGCGAGCAGCCAGCGACCAGCATGATCGGCCAATTGCCGCAGCATGCTCCGGGCGGCGCCTCGGCGGCGCCCGCGCGCCAGATTCGTCACGAGGTCGGTGAACAGGTAGGCGCCGGGGGCGGCAACCGTCAGCATCGTCCAGATCAGCGTCTCGCCCGGAAGGAGCAGCCATCCCGCCGCCGCGAACGCGACCAGCGCTGGCGCAATCAGGCTGCGCCGCAGATTGTCGATGATCTTCCAGCGATCCAGCGCCGACAGCCGATTGGCCACGCGTGCCCCGCCGCGGATGGGCGCCGTTCGACCGAGCCAGGGCAGAAGCTGCCAGTCGCCCCGAATCCAGCGATGGGCCCGGCGGGCATAGGCGAGATAATTCGGCGGGAAGTCCTCGTAAAAGACGATGTCGCTCGCCAGTGCCGCGCGTCCGTGCAGCCCCTCGAACAGATCGTGGCTGACCAGCGCGTTTTCGGGAACGCGCTGGGACAGGCACTTGTGGAAGGCCGAGGCGTCGTAAGCGCCCTTGCCGGTGAATATGCCCTCGCCGAACAGGTCCTGATAGACGTCCGAAACCGCGCGGCTGTAGATGTCGATTGCCGTGTCGCCGGTATAGAGCCGGGTAAACAGCGAACTTTGGCCGGCTTCGGGGGAAATTTCGACACGCGGTTGGATGAAGGTGTAGCCAAGGGATGCTTTGCCAGTTTCGGGATCGAATTCCACACGATTGAGGGGGTGAGCCAGCGTCCCGATGAGCCGATTGATGGCGCCTGGTGGCGCTGTGGTGTCAGCGTCCAGCGTGACAACGAAATGGGCCTGACACAGGACGTCGCAAGCGCCCTCCTGCACGGCGAAGGCCTCGGGCATATGACCGAGGATGAAAGCCGTGAACTCCTCGAGCTTGCCACGCTTTCGCTCCCAGCCCATCCAGCATCCCTCGGGCTCGTTCCAGCGGCGCGCCCGGTGAAGCAGCGAAAACGGCGCGTGCTCCGCATAGCGCGCGTTCAGGCGCCGCACTCCCTCGATCAGCGCCGTCTCGATCAGAGCATCCTCTGGGAGACGCTCTGAATCCGCGTCCGCCAGATCACTCAATAGGGCTAGATGGATGAACGGATCCGGGTTCGACAGCCAATGGGCCTCGAGCCGCTCGATCAGTGCTCCGACCTCCTCGGCTCGGCGCAAGATCACCGGCATCACAACAGCCGTCTCGCAGCCCTCGCCAAGACCGCGCTCGACGTCCAGCTTCGGCAGCACCCAGGGCGGGATGAACTGCGTGACGATCCAGTGGGTCAGCGTGATGCTGATGATCGATGCGGGCATCAGCGACAGGGCGATCCCGACAGCCCAGGCCATTGCCCCCGCGCCAAGCGAGGCCAGTGCCCAGATTGGAACCGCGAGCGCGGCGAGGCCGAGACCCGTCAGAGCGCCGACATAGAACCGGCCCGGATGACCGCTCACGGCGCGACGCAGAGCGGCGCCAAGCCGTGGGCGGAAATCAACCGTTCGCTCCAGTTCCTTCCGTCCCTCGGCGACCAGCCAGCATCCGACGTGGCCGCGTCGCGACGTCCCCGCGTGAGCGCGCGTCAGCCTTATTGCGTTCTCGGCGACATTCCATTCGAGGGCCCCCGCGCCAGCGGCGATTTCCTCGACCGCCTTGCGGTATCGATCACGGGTGTCGAAATCCATTGTGCGGTAGACGCCTGCGGGATCGTTCCGCAGGATCGCCTCAACTCGACTGACCTGATCGAAAAAGGCCTTCCACGACGTGTTCGAAACCGCCATAAGCGCGGAGATCGCGCGGGACACGCTTTCGGTCGGGTCGACAGGTTCGTGCGGCCGCAACCCTGGCGTCGGCGCGAACGGTGGCGCCAGATCCGGCACGAGTTCGCAGAATGCCAGAACCAGCGTTTCCAGGCAGGCGAGTCGAAGCATCGCCGGGAATGCCCAAAGTTCGGCGATCGTGAGAGGCGCATCCCTTTGGTAGGCGTTGACGAATTCGGCTGCGCCAGCGAGACCAATTTGCATATGCGCCGCGTCAAGCATGCCATGGGCCAGAGCCAAGACCCGCGGCATGCCCTCGTATTCGGGCGCGGCAAGACGCGAAAGCCGCCGGTAGAAGGCCGCGGGCATATCCTCGCGCACCTGGCGGACCGCGCGGCGAACATGAAACTCGTTGTCGAGCAACCATTCGGAGGCCTTGGCCGCGTGATGCGGTGGCTCGACACAAGACTGGCGGGCGCGATCCAACCAGGGAATGATTTGGGAAAGCCGACGCCATGAGGGCGCCGGCTCAGGCTGGCCCGGGTTGATGTCGTGTCGTGCCCTGAGGGCGGCGGCGGCAAGCGCTGGCACCCTATCCGGAGCGTCAGCGCTCTCCGGGACGGGCGCGACGATCACATCAGCGCTCGACTCGGCAACCTTGCGGGCTGCAAATCACCGGCACATCGCAGAGCCCGCGGCGGGCTCCATTCATGCCCTCGCACCAGAAGAATAGGCTTTTCGGCATGATTGATCAGATAATCCGCAACGCTCCCCACCGATATGTCGGGATGTCCGCTCGAACCCGTCGAGGAGAGGACGATAATGTCCGCCTGGTCTTCGGTGGCGGCGACCGCGAGGGCATGGCGGGCATCGCTGCTCGCGATGACCCGCGTTCGCGCGCACGACTTGGCAATCGGCAACCACGACCGCACCTGCACCATGTATTGCTCAGCGACGCGTTCGTTGCGACGGCGCAGCTGATCTCGCAAGGCGCGGGCTTCCGCCTCGATCGGGCCGATTTCGGTCAGATCGATGTTAGGTGCCGCATGGACGAGCAATATCTCCGCTTGGTGAGCAGCCGCGATGCCAACGGCGATCGGCAAGGAGGATTCTCCCCTCGGTGATCCGTCAAGCGGCGTCATCACCCGGCGATAGCGTATCGGATCGTCGCCGACGTCGACCGACGGGGCCAGCAAGACCGAACCGTCAATCGTTTCGGCGACGCGGCGCGCTGTCCCCCCCAGTCCCGGAAAAGGCCAGTTGCTGTTGCCGCTCACTCCCAGGACTGTGAGATCGACACCGTGATCGCGGACCCAGGCGCAGATGCATTCGGCCGCCGGCCCATCGATAACCACGATTTCGGCGTCGATGCTGTCAAATCGCGATATATGGTCGTGCAACTCGGCCTCCGCGTCGCGGTGGCGCAGCGTCCATTCGACCGGATCCGTTGGCACTGTGCCGCCGCCCGACGGTTCGAGAACATGCAGGATGGTCAATCTGGCGTTCATTGCCGAGGCAATCGCCGATGCATGAGCCAATATGGCGTACGAAAACGGCGACATATCCAGACAGGCCAGGACGTGTCGAAAGACCGGCTCGCCGGCCTGCGGGTATGGCAGAGGCGGTTCACAAGTGGTCGCTGCCGGACGTTCAACTTCGGACATGATACGCTCCTCCTAGGATGAAGGCCGCTGTTCCGCGCTTCATTTCACCGCGCTGTTGGACATTCATCGACGACTGGCGTCAGAACCGCTGCGTGCCGCGGGGCATTTCTCAACCCAGCCGTGACGCGCTCAACCTCGTCCGCATATCCGCCACTGCGTCGAGCAACCGCCAACTCGGCTGCCGCGACGGCTCCAAGTGGAGCGGATGCGGGGGCGGCAGCAAGGCCGCCGAAAAAATACAGTCGTATGCCCGCCGCCAATGATTGGTTTCTCGGACCCGACGCAGCACATTTGTTCGATGCATCGACGAACGACGTATTTTGCGCCGGCGCATGCAAGGCGCGAAATTTTCAGCCTGACTTTATCAGCCAGCCGAGGTGATATCTTGATCTGCGTCAATCCGTCCGACGAATGGGTCTGTCAGGAAGAATGTGATCGTGCCCCGCAGGTCGTCATCGGGGCACGTCTTGATGGATATCAACGCGCTTGTCGTTCGCCCCGATAGATTGATCGCCATCGTTGGGAAGCTTGGTCGCAACGACCCCACGACCTGCGGGCTGACATTCGCGGATGCCCCCGAGGCCAGATGGCACCCGCCCTCCCCGCGACAGGAGATCTCGATGGCAGATTTACTTCCATCCGAACTGTTCCGGGCGGCAGGCGCCGACGAGACCGCCGCCGCGATCCGGCACACTTGCGAGCCGCTCCCCGCCCCCGAGAAAGCCGAGGCGTTCGGCGCGATGTTCGATCGCTTCGGCGATGCCCGCGTGGTCCTTCTTGGCGAGGCGACGCACGGCAGTTCGGAATTCTACCGCGCCCGGGCGGCCATCACGCGGCAGCTTATCGAGCGACACGGCTTCAACATCGTCGCGGTGGAAGCCGACTGGCCCGACGCGGCACGGGTCGATCGTCATGTCCGCCACCGCGCGGCCGGGATCTATGATGAGGAATCATTTGCCCGCTTCCCGACCTGGATGTGGCGGAACGAAGAGGTCGCGGCGTTCGCTGAATGGCTGCGTCAGCACAATGCAGACCTCCCGGCTGAACGTCGCGTCGAGTTTCGCGGCCTCGACGTCTATTCGATGTACGCCTCGATGACGGCCGTCTTCGACTATCTGGAGCGCGTGGACCCGACAGCCGCCGAGTCCGCACGACAGCGCTACAGCGCTACAGCTGCCTGACGCCCTGGCGGGCGGATCCAGCTCTCTACGGCAGGTCGGTTGTGCTGGGGCATAGCGACACCTGCGAAGACGCGGTCGTAGAACAGCTCAAG
The DNA here is from genome assembly GCF_036016755.1 of Aurantimonas sp. A3-2-R12. Classification (NCBI taxonomy): domain Bacteria; kingdom Pseudomonadati; phylum Pseudomonadota; class Alphaproteobacteria; order Hyphomicrobiales; family Aurantimonadaceae; genus Aurantimonas; species Aurantimonas sp. A3-2-R12. Next base: position 38,848 of record NZ_JAYXIH010000037.1, read on the forward strand.
ACCATTCTGGAAAACCGCCTCGACTATATGCGCAAGGATGGCGAGGACTATCTCGACGCAGCGCAAAATGCCCGCATCGTGCGAACGGCCGAGCGATATTACCGCATCATGTATCGCGGCTCGACCGAGTCCTGGAACCTGCGTGACCGGCACATGTTCGATACACTTCAAAATCTCATGGACGCGCGCGGCCCCAAGGCGAAGGCCGTCGTATGGGCGCACAATTCCCACATCGGCAATGCGGCGGCCACGGCGATGGGCTGGCAGGGCGAATTCAACATCGGCGAACTCTGCCGGACCGCCTACCGTGACGAAGCCGCTCTGATCGGGTTCGGCACCGATCGCGGCACCGTTGCGGCCGCGGACGATTGGGGTGGGCGGATGCAGATCAAGCGCGTGCTTCCGTCGCGACCCGATTCCTTCGAGCGTGTCTTCCGGCAGACGGGGATCGCGCGCTCACTGACGGACCTGCGCGATCCTAAACACGGCGAGGTGCGCGAGCTTTTATCGAAGCCGCGCCTGGAGCGCGCCATCGGCGTCGTCTACCGTCCGGAAACGGAGATCAACAGCCATTATTTCGAGGCGGTGCTGTCCGAGCAATTCGACGCCTATGTCTGGTTCGAAGAAACGCGAGCAATCACCCCCCTGCCGGCACCGCGGCCGAAGGGAGTGCCGGACACCTATCCGTTCGGCGTATAGCCGAGCCAAGGCTGATCCAGCATCGCCAGACCGCGAGCACGACAGGAACGCGTCTTTCCGATGAAGCAGCGAACCACGGAATCCATCGCATCGCCAGACAAGGGCAAGGGCAAGGGCAAGGAGACAGGCGGACACGTCGGTGTCCTCGTCCTTGCCGCGGCAACGATTGCCGGGTTCGTCATATGTATCCTGTTGGCTGCGCCTTTTCTGGGTGCCCTCACCTGGGCATTGACCCTCGCGATCCTCTTTGCCCGGCTGCATGCGAAGATCGAAGGGCACTGACGCGCCCCAGTTTCGCAGCCTTGATGTCAGTGCTGATCGTCGCCCTCCTCGTCGCGGCACCAGCCATTTTCGTGGTCGAGCGCCTCATCGAACAGGCGGCCGCGAGCGTTTCGCTCATTCAAGACAGGCTCAGGTCGGGCGCTATCCAGCAGCTTCTCGACACCCAGCCCGGCATTGCCCCGGTCGGCCAGTGGATCGAGCAGCAGATCGACCTGCCGGCGATGATAGCGAATCTCGCGAGCTGGCTGAGCAACGCCGGCGCCGCCTTCGCGAGAAACTCCGCCGTGCAGGTGATCGAGCTCGTGCTGACCTTTTACCTGTTGTTCTATTTCTTGCGCGATCAGGCCACGGCAAGACGTTTTCTGACAGAACGATTGCCGTTGACCAGCGCCGAGACCGAGCGGCTGTTCACGGGGGTGCTCGATACGGTCCATGCCACGGTCTTCGGGACGATCGCGGTCGCGGCGATCCAGGGCACATTGGGCGGCCTGATCTTCTGGTTTCTTGGTTTGCCAACCCCGCTGCTCTGGGGATTGGTGATGGGCCTGTTGTCCATCGTGCCGGTGCTGGGCGCGTTCATCGTCTGGATACCCGCGGCCATTCTCCTCGCCATGAACGGCGATTTGGGCAAGGCCGCCATCCTTGCCGTTTTGGGGCGCCCTGGTCGTCGGCGGGATCGACAATATCCTGCGCCCGATCTTTGTCGGAAACCGGCTCCGTCTTCATACCGTTCCCGCATTCATCTCCATGATTGGTGGCATCGTCCTGTTCGGGATGGCCGGTCTGATTCTGGGGCCTCTGGCCGTCACGATCACGATCATGCTCATCGAAATCTGGGGGGAGCGGGATCGAATAGGTTACCGAGAATCGGAGTAGCGGCCCGTCAATGACATCTGCGTCCTACGCATCCGTCCGGGCGCCTCCGAATGGAGGGATACGGCACCCAGCGTCGGTCGTCCGCCGCTCCGACGGATGAGTGTCTCGAGGTCAATCAGCCTTGGGAACGCCCGCGAGATGCTCGCCGAACCATTCCGCCGTGAATTCGATCGCGGTCTCGAGGGCGCCTGGCTCGGGGAAGAGATGGGTGGCGCCTGGGACGATCCGAAGAGCCTTTTTGCAGCGCAGTTGGGCAAAGGCGTCCTCGTTGAGTTTTAACACCTCGCGGTCGGCCTCTCCGACGATCAGCAGTGTCGGCGCGGTGACGTCACGCAGAAAGTCGCCGGCCAGATCCGGACGACCGCCGCGCGACACGACCGCCGCGATCCGTGTTCCGAGCCGGGAGGCCGCGACCAATGCGGCCGCGGCACCCGTGCTGGCACCAAAGAGACCGAGCGGCAGTTCGGATAGCCCGGACTCGCCTTCGATCCACCGAACCGCGTCAAGCAGGCGATCGGCCAGAAGCGGGATATCGAAGACGTTGCGTCGATCCCCCTCCTCGACCTCGGTCAGAAGATCGAACAGCAGCGTCGCAAACCCGCGTTCGCCGAGCACCTCGGCGACGGCGACGTTGCGGGGACTGAGGCGACTGGAGCCGCTGCCGTGGGCGAACACGATCAGGCCCTTGGCTGCAGCCGGCTGCCGCAAGGTCGCCGAAAGTCCAAGCGGGGCGATGGTCGTCTCAAGGCGTTTCACCGGTTGCGCTCCTCATTTTCCGGGCCAGCGGATACCTTGCCGCATGTCGTCGCTCTTGACGTGCCCGCGGCATGCCGATCCGCCAATGCGATCCCCCAGCATCCGCCAGTTCGTTTACGCGGCATTGACCTCCGTCAAATTCGACCAGCCCCCTCCGCGCCGCTGGACGATCGAAGCAACGGTCGGCAAACCCTTTGCGCGGGATCAATGACACCATCTGCGAAAGCCCGAATGCTTGGCTGCTACAAAGTGCCGGTTCGCCGCCGAGCCGACCGAGATTCTCGCTGACGAAAGGATCTTTGACGATAGCCGACCCATCTCTGCTTGCTCGAATCCTTGCGCTGCTGCTCGTCGCCAATGGCGCTCCTATCCTCGCGACCAAGCTTCTAGCGGGTCGCTTGGCTGTGCCACTTGACGGCGGATCGACATTCTTCGACGGGCGACGCCTGTTTGGCGCGGCAAAGACCATGCGCGGTGTCGTCGCCTCGGTTCTGTGCACCAGCCTGACGGCCGGTCTTTTCGGGCTGGGCTGGGGGTTTGGCGCGATCCTCGCGGCATTGGCGCTGACGGGCGATCTTTTTGCCAGTTTCAGCAAGCGGCGCCTGGGCCTCGCGGTGCATGCGCGGGCGTTCGGGCTCGATCAAATTCCAGAATCCCTGCTGCCCCTCCTCGTTCTCCAGGCTCAGCTGAATCTGGGCGCTGCCGATATTGTTGTCCTGATCGCTGCGTTCATCCTCCTCGAAACGTTGCTTTCCGTCTTGCTGTACCGGCTCAAGATCCGGGACCGGCCTTATTGAGGCTATGCCCGCAGCAGTCCGTGCAGGGTCACTTCGGGCGGGCAGTTCAGCCGCACGTCCACGATCGAGGTGCCCGCCCCCGCCGACGTGTAACCGGCCATGTCGTGCCAGCGCCACGATCCCTTGGCCATGGCCCGGGGACTGTCGGCATCGGTCAGGATGGGAATACCGCCCGGGAGGCAGATCTGACCGCCGTGAGTGTGGCCGCACAGCATGAGATCGAACCCGGCATGGGCCGCGTGCCGATAGGCCTCGGGGGTGTGGGACAACAGAATCGAGACGGCGTTTTGCGGGATGTCGTGAGCGGCGCGATGATAATTCTCGAGTCGGTAGAAATGCGCGTCATCAATGCCTGCGAGATAAACCGTCTCGCCGTCTCGCGACAATCGAACCCACTCGTTGAGGAGCAGGCTGTAGCCCGCCTCCTCCATCGCCGGCACCATGCGGATGGTGTCGTGATTTCCAAGGATCGCATAGACCGGGCCTGACAGATGCGGTCGCAGACGGCGGAGGTCGTCGACCGCTGCCTCCCACGGGCCGAAGGTGAGTGCGCGATAGTCACCGGTGACGACGCAGAGATCATAGCGAAGCGGCGCGAGCATCTCCAGGAGCGACCCGAGAAAACCGGAGCTCATGCCGAAGTGCAGATCGGAGAGCTGCAGGATCGTGTAGCCATCGAACGCCGCGGGCAACCCCGCCAGGCGGACCTCGTTGTGACGGACGCGGATGGCGTGAGCGTTGCGCTGGCCGCGCCGATGCAGGCCGACGAGCTTCAGCCCACCGCGGATCAGCCCGTGGATCGAATACCAGTTCTCGATGTGGAAGAAGTGCGTGCCCGGTCGGAACACGTGGGCCTCGTAGTCCCTCTCCAGTCCGAGCCGCTGTCGGACATGCAGATGTCCGATGCGCGACTCGAGCAAAGCGAGCGCGTCCTGCTCTTCCTGCGTCAGATCCGGTGATCTCACTGTGCCCGCCTTCTTTCGTGCTCCTCCGTGAGGAATTTCCCCTGAACCCTGGGCTCGTCTCAATCCGGAGAGACCGAGGCATGTTCCGCCCCGCACGCCCCGCGCACTCGGGGGGATGTGCACCGTGCAGGAAGATCAAGCCTCGACATTGATCCGCATCAATGCGGGGTCGTGTCCGTCAACGTGGTGGAAATTGGGGTGTAACTGAAGCGGCTCCGTTTCAGGCGGCTGCGGTGGAAATGCGGACGGTTTCTGGCTTGGTGCCGGTGGCC